>SABI01000598.1 GCA_009929055.1 Spirochaetia bacterium
TGGAAACGAGCTATTGCAGATGGAGCTTATACTTTAGTAAGGACCGGAACCAACGGAGCTTATAAAGGTTGTGCTTATTATAGAAACTATCTTTATTACTCGATGGATGCTTTCTTAGGAAGATTTGATATGAACTCTACTTGGCATGATAACTTTCAAGTCTTAACTGCTGGCAAGCCTCACCCTATTCATCAGTTTGATTTAATAATGTACGTAGGAAATGGAAAAGACGTAGCTTCTATGGATGATTCCGGTACTTGGAGTTCTTCAGTTTTAGATCTTCCAATCGAATACAATATTTCAGCGTTAATACCTTATGGAGATGACCTTCTTACGCTGGCTAATCCTGGGAATTACATCGTGGACTCTGGGATATTTAGGTGGAATACTTACTCTGATTCTTGGTCGCTAAAAGATTCTATTAAAGAAATAAACGCTTATGCTTTCTTAGATGCTGACAACTACGTTCATGTAATTTGTCAGAATGGAAACATCTACACATACGATGGAGCTAAGCTTCACCTTATTTCGAATATACGAAACGCTAAGACAACTTATGGCCATCAACTTACAACTAACCTAGAGGGAAGACCTTTAGTGGCTAATGGAGGAAGAATTTACTCTTTATATAAGAGGAACAAAGATATGCCGCTAGCTTTTGTAGGAGAATATACTTGTTCAGCCGGAGACACCGCTACTATTCATTCAATCATAGCTTTAGGATCTAACCTATTAGTCAGCTGGGAATTAGCCGGAGCATTTGGGATCGATGAAATAAGTACATCTCATGCTGTCGCCCAGGTGGTAACTCCTAGATTTAAAAAGGCAGGAATAGTTAGGGTTAGTTATGACACTTTAAACGGAGGGACAGTAAATATAGAGTCTAAGTTAGATGGAGAAACTTCTTGGTCTAGTCATATAGAGTTCGATGATTCTGAGGATACAAGAACAGTTCAAAATGAAGATTCAATCTTAGTTGAAAGTGGAGCCCAAGCAAGGATAACTTTAACTCCAGATCAAGCTCACTTAAACACAACACCAGTAATAGATAAAATTGAGATCACAAACTAAATGGGAGACATATCCATAGAAACAAAAAACATCAGCACTAATGATGTACTAAGCGGAACTAACACTGAGGTATCAGACCTTAGGGAGCTTAAAATTGGAGCTGGTTCTTCAATTTTTTACACAGACAAAGAAGGTTCTCGCTGGGGACATACAACTTTTAATGATGCTAAAGCTTGGATTAAAGTAGATGGAACAGCTCAGTTTAAAACGTCCTCTGGTGATGTACTTCTTAGTACAGGAGCGACTGATGG
>SABI01000599.1 GCA_009929055.1 Spirochaetia bacterium
GCAATAGCAACTCCCTTAATTCCTAAATGAAATACGAAGATGAAGATAGGGTCAAATATAATATTTAACCCAGTACCAATAATCATCACGGTCATAGCAACTTTTGCTTGCCCTTCAGCCCTAATAATCCCATTACTAGTCATCGTTAAAGAGAGAAATACTGCCCCTAAGAGGATAATACTTACATACTCATAGGCATAGGGAAGTACATCGACAGTAGCCCCAAAGAACATAAGCATCGGTTTAATAAATATAAGACCAAGAATCATAAAAATAAATGAAGTGATAACGGTGGCACTTATCGCATTTCCTGCAGCACAAGCTGCTGCTTGCTCATTCTTTTCCCCTAATCGCCTTGAAATAATTGAAGCACTACCAATGCCAAAGGTTTGAGCAAATGCTCCAATTAACAATTGGATTGGAAAAGCAATACTTAGTCCAGCTATTGCTAAAGGTCCTACTCCTTGCCCTACAAAAATTGTATCAACAAAGTTATAGAGGGCATTTACAATCATCCCTATCATTGCAGGAACAGAGAGTTTGAGTAACAGGCTCCCCATTGAGTCACTTTCCATAAAACTTTTATCGAGTACTTTTTGTTTCTGTGTTGCCATTGTGTAAGAAGCTCCTATAGGTGATGTGTTGATGAGAGAGTAGAGCTCTTAGTAACCTACTCAACGGATGATACAAAATTAGTAAGCATCCTAACTATATTAAAAAGAGATGCCATGCGTCAATAAAGTAATGGGAATAAATAAGAAGAAAGAGGATATCTTCATGTTATAAAACCATGAAAAATATCATAATTTCAAATGTGTTACGAATAAAAATATGTGGTATACTTTAACACTATAGGAGAATGTGTTGTGAATAATGTGTTTCAGCCAGAGGTTTTTCAAGGGAATTTACGTAAAAAGCACTATTTTGAAGGGTGGTATATTAAGAGTGTTACAAAAGACTCTTCTATTGTCATCTCCTTTATTCCTGGGATATCGCTTACCTAAGAAGATCCCCATGCCTTTATCCAAGTAATCTATTCAAAAGTATATGCCGGCACCTTTTTACGCTTTCGACGAGGTTGATATGCACCTTGACGGAATAAATGTTGAAAAATTATCGGATATGATTAAGCATCAGGCTGAAAATACGCAATTTATAGTAGTTAGTTTGCGTAAGCCTATGATAGAATCAGCGAATAGGACCATAGGTGTTACTCAAAAAGAAAAGGGGATTACCAGAGTGACTGGGGTAAAATTAAGAGAACAATAATTATTTGATTTAACAAAGGCGGGCTTATTCGCTTGCCAACAATATAAAGG
>SABI01000600.1 GCA_009929055.1 Spirochaetia bacterium
AAGCAGCAAACGAAAGAGGAGCATCTTTTAAGAAAAAAGAAGATGTACATAGAATGGCAGAGGCTAACAAAGCATTTGCACACTACAGATGGTAGGATAAATAATTATGGCAAGAAAAGTACCTTTAAACAGAGTTAGAAATATTGGTATTGCTGCACACATTGATGCAGGAAAAACTACAAGTACAGAGAGAATTTTATTCTATACAGGAGTTTCTCACAAAATTGGAGAAGTTCATGAAGGTGCTGCAACAATGGACTGGATGGAGCAAGAGCAAGAAAGAGGTATTACTATTACTTCTGCTGCTACTACTTGTTTCTGGACACACCCAAAAACAAATGAGCAACTACAAATAAATATCATTGACACTCCAGGTCACGTTGACTTTACAATTGAAGTTGAGAGATCTATGAGGGTTCTTGATGGTGCTGTTGCAGTATTTTGTTCAGTTGGAGGGGTTCAACCACAATCTGAAACTGTTTGGAGACAAGCAAATAAGTATGGAGTTCCAAGAATTATCTATGTAAATAAAATGGATAGAACAGGTGCAAACTTCTTTAATGTTATGAATCAAGTAAGAGATAGATTAAAAGCTAATCCAGTTCCACTTCAAATTCCAATTGGTGCAGAAGACCAATTTAGAGGAATGGTTGATTTAGTAAAAATGAAAGCTTATACATATAATCTGGATGCACAAGCTGGAGAGATGTATAAAATTGAAGAAATTCCTGCTGATTTAGTTGATACTGCTAATGAATATAGAGAAAAATTAGTTGAAGCTGCTGCTGAGTCAAGTGATGAGTTAATGGATAAATACTTAGGTGGTGAGGAATTAACTGAAGAAGAGATTACTTCTGGAATCAAAAAAAGATGTTTAGCTATGGAAGTAACTCCAATGGTTTGTGGAACATCATTTAAAAATAAAGGTATTCAACCACTTCTTGATGCTGTTGCTATGTATTTACCAGCTCCAACTGAAGTTGCTGATATCAAAGGTGAGACTCAAGATGGTGAAGCTGTAATTGTTCCTTCAACTGATAAAGGTGAAGTTGCTGCTCTTGCATTTAAAATTATGACTGACCCGTTTGTTGGGCAATTAACATTTACAAGAATTTATAGAGGAATTTTAGAGTCTGGAACTTATGTATTAAACTCTACAAAAATGAAAAAAGAGAGAATCGGAAGATTACTTAAAATGCATGCAAACTCAAGAGAAGAAGTTAAAGAACTTTATGCTGGAGAAATTGGTGCAGTTGTTGGTCTTAAAGATACAATTACAGGTGATACTTTAGCTTCTGAAAAAGATCCAGTTATTCTA
>SABI01000601.1 GCA_009929055.1 Spirochaetia bacterium
GATGATGGCACGACGCTTTCGGCTAGGAGAAAAAACCGAGACACTTGTTGTCACTCGAAAAGATATAGATCATAATTGTTTCACGTGGAACAGTAATGTTTCACGTGGAACATTCTAAAATATAATCTTTAAAAAAGGAGGTAAACAAAATGGAAGACATGGAAAAGACATTAGAAAACATGGAAGATCTTCTATCCGCGATGAAAGAGCTCGTAGATCTCATGAAGCTCGCGGACGAGAAGGTTGCTCTATGCCTTGAGAAAGGCATTCCCCTTCCGGCATCCTTAACCAGAAATAAATAAGTCTGGTTAAGTGCTCTTTGTTTCACGTGGAACATACCGATTGTTTCACGTGGAGCATCTGTTAGTTATTGTTTCACGTGGAGCATTGCATTAGTATGCGCAATACCGTGCTTTGTTTCACGTGGAACGTGTAGTTTGTAGCTATAGATACCATTAAACCCTAGGGACTGGGGGACTTTGCTCCCTCGACTCAGAGAAGAGTCTGTCCCTAGAAGTAGTTGTTGGTGTCTATGGCTACAGTTATAGTATTAGTAGTAAGGTAGCGTAGCGTTATCTTAAGTAGTTTAGTGTGTTGTTGTGGTGTGGTGTGGTAACATCCCGCTCACTTCTCCGCACTTTTCCCTACTTTCGGTACCGTTTCGTTGCCTTGCTACTAGAAAATATAAGGTATTCCCCCTGGTTATAGGGTTTCTCCGCTTTGTCTATCTCTGATAGACTTCCACTCTGTTGGAAAACGGCGAACTCCTTACCAGGAGAATATTTATAATTTTGTTTTTGTTTTCTGAATTACAAATTACAAAATTGAATACCACTACAGTGGCGCCTTATATTTAAGTCTCGAGCAAAAGAATAGATTGAAATAATCTTTTTGTTTTGCTCGGGCAAGTGGTTTTGGGTCTTTCCACTTGACTAGTAAAGAAAAAGAATTCCGTAGGGGTACTGTGCGTTTTAATACCGGACGCACAAAGTTATCCTGTCGAATTTCGCATGATTTTTAGGCGATTAGCCTCTCTTTTATGCGAGTTCAATTCCGTAGTTGTATCAACACACCTACAGAATTGGTTTTTCAGGATAATTTTCCCCTTCATTTCGGTAATTTACATATACAGAAAGAGCTCAAGCTTGTTATTGGCACTTGAGGCCTACGGGTGAATGAGCTAGTAAGGAAAAGATGAGAGAAACAATAGTAATAAACACCCTCGAAGAAATGCAAAAGTATTTCAATGAGGAAAAAAACTCCTACGAGTTTGTTGAAAAAGGTGTCCGCATGGATGTTGAGATAAACTTTAATAT
>SABI01000602.1 GCA_009929055.1 Spirochaetia bacterium
CCCAAGGATAAAGGGATTAGGCCAGGTTATAAGCCTTCAAAAATATTTAGAGGATGAGATTGACCGATCAATTTTGTCTGAAGATGAGATGGCGGACAATGCTAGTTCAAAGCTTAGGGATGTTAGGCGTGCAATAGCAAGACAAAACGATACTATTAGATCTAAGCTGTCAGGTATTTTAGCTTCGTCTGATAAGAGAAGTATGTTACAGGATGCTATCGTTACAATGCGTCAGGGACGATATGTCATACCAGTAAAACAAGAGTATAAAGCTAGGTTTCCAGGAATGATTCACGATCAATCATCTAGCGGTGCCACACTTTTTATAGAGCCTCAATCCGTAGTTAATATGAACAATGAATTGCGGGAATTAGAAATAGAGGAACAAAAGGAGATGGCAAGGATTCTTGCAGACTTGTCTGCCCAAGTTGCAGGCGCAGGTAGAGAGATCATTAATAATCAAAAGATACTAATGAAATTAGATCTTATTTTCGCAAAGGGAAAACTTTCCCTTAAAATGGATGGTAAAGAACCGATTATAGATATCGAGGGCAAACTCAGGTTAAGTGAGGCTAGGCATCCTCTCATAGACAAGAAAAAAGTAGTTCCCATCTCTATAGACCTAGGTGGACAATACGATACCTTGGTTATAACCGGGCCTAATACAGGTGGAAAAACGGTTACATTAAAAACCACAGGACTATTAGCTTTAATGGCTCAGTCGGGACTTCATATCCCCGTTGCATCGGGGTCATTTTTGCCTGTTTTTAAAAGAATCTATGCTGATATCGGTGATGAACAGAGCATAGAGCAAAGTTTGTCTACTTTTTCTTCACATATGGGAAATATAGTAGAGATACTAAATCATGCAGGTCAAGATACCCTTGTATTACTCGATGAATTAGGAGCAGGAACCGACCCTACTGAAGGGGCCGCGCTAGCCATTGCCATCTTGGATAATCTTTATGAAAAATCGGTAAAAACTCTTGCAACTACACATTATACAGAATTAAAGAAATATGCTATTTCTACTTATGGCGTAGAAAATGCATCTATGGAATTTGACGTTGAAACACTTTCACCTACCTATAGGCTTTCTATTGGGACACCTGGACGTTCTAATGCTTTTGAAATTTCAAGGAAGTTAGGCTTAGATTCTCAAATTATAGATAAGGCTAAGGGTATGATGGACCGGGGAGATATAGTTTTTGAGGATGTTATTGCATCTATTGAAAAGGATCGTAAATTAGCTGAAGAAGAAAGAGATGAAGCTATGCTTCTTAGGCTTTCAATGATACGCAAGCAAGAAGAGC
>SABI01000603.1 GCA_009929055.1 Spirochaetia bacterium
ATGCAGCACTGTTCTGTTTAGAGTATAAAAAGAATCCTTTTGATTTCACAACAGAATTACGTATGTATCAAAATGGAGAAGTTATAACTTTAATTCCCGAACCTACTGAAATTGAAGGTGTTATGAATTTAATTGTTTCAAAAAATAAATTAATATTAAAATACTTAGAAAGGGAGTATAGAAGATGACCATTGACAGAGATGACGAGTTAGCTGATTACGAATTAACTGATGATGAATACTTACTTCACTACGGTACTCCCAGACATTCGGGTAGATATCCTTGGGGTAGTGGTGATTCACCATACCAAAGAAGTAGCGACTTTTTAAGTAGAGTTGAAGAACTTAAAAAAGAAGGTCTATCTGAAGCAGAGGTAGCATCTTCTATTGGGGTTTCTAGTACAAGACTAAGAGCTTTGGTATCTCTCGCTAAAAGAGAAAGAAGAAACGATTTATATTCAAAAGCTAGAACTCTAAAAGAAGAGGGGATCAGTAATGTCGAAATTGCCGATAAACTAGGTCTTAAGGGTGAATCTACTGTTAGATCACTTTTAAATAATGACGCTAAAGCTAGAATGAATATGGCAGAAGACTTAGCTGATAATTTAAAAAAGTTGGTTGATGAACGAGGTATGATTGATATTGGTGTTGGTGTGCCAAGACAATTAAAAGTATCTAAAGAAAAAATGGATCAAGCCATAGAATTACTCAAGCTCGAAGGGTATGTTGTTCATGGTAATAGAGTACCCCAAGCAACTAATAAAGGAAAACTTACAACACTAAAAGTATTATGTCCGCCAGGAACACCTCATAAAGAAATATATAATTATGAGAAAATTAATTCGGTAAACGACATTACATCCTACGATGATGGTAAAACATTTAAACCATCTTTTCAGTATCCAGCCAGTCTAGACTCAAATAGAGTAATGGTTAGATATGCTGAAGAAGGTGGAGAAGAAAGAGATGGAGTTATTGAATTAAGAAGAGGTGTGGATGATATTTCAATAGGTACATCTAACTACTCTCAAGTTCGTATTCTTGTCGATGGAACACACTATTTAAAAGGTATGGCAATATACTCTGACAATATGCCTGAAGGTGTGGATGTTATATTTAATACAAATAAAAAACTTGGTACTCCTAAAATGGATACCATGAAGAAAATCAAAGACGACCCCGATAATCCATTTGGTTCAACCATTAAAGAAAATGGTGGACAATCTATGTATATAGATAAAAATGGTGAGGAAAAACTTTCTGTTATTAATAAGAGAGCCGATGAAGGCGACTGGGGCGAATGGTCTAAAG
>SABI01000604.1 GCA_009929055.1 Spirochaetia bacterium
CCTACCTTACAAATGACTTTTTCGGTTAATGATAGCCCTTTTGCAGGAAGAGAGGGAAAATTTGTTACTTCTAGACATCTCAGAGCTAGATTATATCGTGAGTTGTTGAAAGATGTTTCGTTACAAGTTAAGGATGGTGAGACCGCAGATAGCTTTAAGGTTTCGGGTAGGGGAGAAATTCATCTGTCAATTTTGATTGAAAATATGAGAAGGGAGGGTTATGAGTTTCAAGTATCTACTCCTATAGTAATAACAAAAGAAATTAAGGGTGTATTGAACGAACCAATCGAAAGGTTATATGTTGATATACCTGAAAGATGCGTTGGGAATATCATGGAACATATGGGCAAAAGGCAGGGAGAACTACTAAATATGGAATCTATGAACTCAAGAGTTCGCTTGGAATTTCTTATTCCAGAAAGGGGGTTGTTAGGATATAGAAGTGAGTTTCTTACTAACACGAGTGGAGAAGGAGTTATGAATACAATTTTCAATGGTTATTCCCCAGTAAAAGGAGAGATGCCAAAGAGAAGATATGGTGCTTTAATTGCTTATGAAACAGGAGAAGCGGTTACATATGGACTGTATAACGCTCAAGGAAGGGGTACTTTATTTATCCAACCTGGAACGCCAGTGTATTCAGGTATGATTGTTGGCTTTTCCCCGAAACAGGAAGATTTGGTTGTAAATGTATGTAAAAAGAAACATGTTACAAACATGAGAGCTGCAGGGTCAGACGAAGCCCTGAGACTTAATGTTCCAAAGATTATGACTCTTGAAGAAAGTCTTGGCTTTATTGAAAATGACGAAATGATGGAAGTTACTCCTAAATCTTTACGTATGAGAAAAAAGGTTCTTTCACATGATCAAAGATTGAGAAATGTGATGAAGGAAAGAAGAAAGGAAGAATCAGCAAATTTGTAAAAAAAACAGATAGTATATTTTGCTAGGTGAAACTAATTATGTGATTTCTTCCCGCTATGTGCTAAAATATATGATATATGTTAAGTTTATACAGTTGGAGGAATTAAATGCACCTTGCCTCTTTAAGCGATTTTATTAATTCAGGGAATAATATTTACTATACTATAGCTTTGATTGTAATTTTGCTTCTCTTTGTAATAGCAATGATCTCTCTTTCCATTTCTCGAAAAAGAAACAAAAACAAAAGCCTTGCAGAAAAAGAAGACACTGATGAGCTATTGTCAGAAATCAAGGGAAAACCAATTTTATCTGGGGGTATTTTGGAAGAAGAAGGAAATAGTGATCCATTAGATTGGGAGTCCGATCAAGCTGTATTTGTGCTACCT
>SABI01000605.1 GCA_009929055.1 Spirochaetia bacterium
TTGATCTAAATGAGAGTTCCAATATTGATTTCTGCATTTTTAGACTGAAGAATAGAATGTGCTACAGTCATAAATAATTCTCTACTCCACATCATGTCAGATTCAGTCTGCCTAGATATATCTATTCCATATCTAGTAGCTATTGGACCTCCATGGATGAATAGTTTACTATCAATTATAGTATAATAAGGCAAAAGAGTAAGGAACTCACTGTGGGCCTTCTGGTAACTCTTGGGAATATTCTGGTAACTCTGAATAGAAGCCATTCCACCTTGAGAAGTCCAGATATAAGGAGTATCTTTTCGTTTCAGCCAATTTAGAAGCCAAGCATCATGATTTCCAATGACTCCACTGAAATTAGGAAGATTTCTAAGATATTCAATAACTTTGTTTACTTCAGGCCAACCATCCGCATAATCCCCAAGTCCAATAAGCATATCTTCTTTTTCATCAAATTCCGCTCGTTCTAGGACTTGCATCATAGCTCTATAGCCGCCATGAATATCACCAATTACTAGTCTTCTCATAAATTTTCCTTTTTTATAAAAACTCCTAGAGAATATATTTCAATTCTCTAGGATCAATATTTCTTCTAGGATTTAATATCCCTTGATTCCTCCAGCAGTGTCCACAGGAATTGGTCCATACATGTTATTTGGTACATAAACTCCATTCCATCTAGACACTCGAATCTTTTCAATTTCAATTTCTCTAAGAGCAAGTTCTACATCAAGACTAGCCTTTACAGATTCATTGTACTTCTTGATAGCTTCTCCTTCTACAATCTTAGCTTCTGCTCGAAGTTCAGCTGTCCTAAGATCTGCTTCAGCTTGAGCAATTGACGCTTGCTTTTGACCTTCAGCTCTCAAGATTGCAGACTTCTGCTCGCCTTCAGCTCGAGCAATATCTGATGCTCTCTTTGCTTCAGCTTCAGCAACTTGCTTCTGACTTTCAATCTTTGTCTTTTCAAGTTCCTGCTGAGATTGCTTTACTTCCTGAGCTCGATTCATAGTAAGAGCAATTTGCCTATCAAACTCATCCGACCAGTCAAAGTTAGTAGTCTGAACATCAACAACAGTAAGAGGATAACTATTGTCTTTAATAATTTCTTCCATTCGTGCCTTAATTTCTCTAGACAAAACTTCTTGCTTTTCTGCTAGACTAAAGATGTCATATTGACCAATGATATTCTTTGCTCCAGCTTCTGAGATTGTAAGAACAATATTTTCTAGTTTCTTTTCAGAATAATTCTTTGCTATTTCAGTAATCTTATCTTCATCATACTTCCAAACAATCTTGAGTGTAGTTC
>SABI01000128.1 GCA_009929055.1 Spirochaetia bacterium
GGGTGAGGAAGAAGTCAACTTCAGCCCACCTCTCTTCTTCTAGCTCTTCAAATATTGCTTCAGCATATCCTTGAACTACATAAAACTCACCTGAAGCAAAACTCTTAGCAAATCCTTCAGCATCAAATTTTACTAAATTAGGTTTCCACTCTTTGTTAATCAAGTCCTGTGCTTTTTTAAGTTCACTTGGGTTAATGCTGTTTACTGAGTATCCTAGATAGGCTAAGGCATCTCCCATTACTTCTCTCATATCATCAAGCATGCTCATTCTATTTTTTAAGCTCTTTGTTGCAAAGATTGACCAATCTCTTGGGTATTCTTTCACCTTAGTCGTGTTTACTGCAATTCCTGCTGCTCCCATGAAGTAGGGCACTGAGTATTTCATGTCAGGGTCATAATTTGCCTTTTCTCTTGCTAAAGGGGAAATATATTGAGTGTTTGGTAGTTTAGTTAAATCTAGAGGAAGCACCATCTCTTCACTAATCATGATAGAGGTGTAATCTTGAGATGGGAATACGATATCATACCCAGAGCCACCAGCTTTGAGTTTAGCAAACATATCTTCATTAGAGCCAAAGTAGTCTAGGACAACCTTTACCCCAAACTCTTTTTCAAACTTCTCTATTACCCCTTCTGGAGTATAGTAGGTCCAGTTATAAAGGTAGAGAGTTTTACTCGATGATTTTCCACTATCGGTTTTACTACATCCAATAACAGAAATGAGAACAATTGAAATGATGAGAAGAATAAGGATCAGTTTATGTCCCTTATTGATATGAATTTTATTCATATGTTCCTCCATAAGAGGGGATTTAAACGCCCAGGACAACCATACGGCCATACCCTAGGACGCGCTTGCTAACTAGATGCTGCAATTGTTTTTAAGAACTTTCTTAACCCAAATGCAAGAAGCATGATAGAAAGAATTAATACAAAAGAGAGAGCATTTATTACTGGTGATACTCCATAACGAATCATCGAGTAAACATACAAAGGAAGAGTCGTAGAGCCAGGACCCGAGACAAAGAAGGTAATTACGAAGTCTTCTAAACTCATCGTTACACTCATCAATAGTCCACTCATCACCCCTGGCATAATAGAGGGAACAATCACCTTGAAAAGAGTTTGCCTCTCTGTAGCCCCTAAGTCCCTTGCGGCTTCTAAGATAGTAAAATCAAACTCATCGAGTCGAGCAGAAACAAGTAAGAATACAAAAGGGAGGTTAAAGGTCGTGTGGGCAACAAAGATAGTAAACATTCCTAAAGGAATTCTTACTGCAGTAAAGAAAATAAGCATTGAAATACCAATAATTACTTCCGGAAGAACCATAGGTAAGAAACTAAGCGTCTGGATATAGGTTCTCCCCTTAAACGAATACCATTTAATTCCAACAGCTGCGAGGGAAGCAAGAATGGTAGCTACAATAGAACTTGAGAGGGCAATAATAATACTGTTAAGAAAGGCCCTCCAAAGCTCAGGAGAATCAAAGAAGAGCTTTGCATACCACTTCAAAGAGAATCCACTCCAACTCATCCCTTTTGAGGCATTAAACGAGTAGGTTACTACAACAAACAAGGGCATGAAGAGAAAGAGGATTACGAGAACTAAGGCAATATTAGAAAAGCCAAAACGACGGTGATCTTGAAATATTTGAATCTTAGGAACCTTCTGTTGATTCTTCGGAGGTGGTGGGATAAGTGTTGTAGGTGTTAATGTGTTCAACTTAGACCTCCATCACTCACCTTCACAGGTTTGGGACTCATCCTATTTTTCTCTTTTGCACTACTTACCATCATCCACATTACCCCAAGAGTACTTAAGAGGGTAATAATTAATGAAAAAGCAGATGCAAGAGGCCAGTTACGAGTCTTTGTTACCTGGTCTACTATAATATTTCCTATCATATAGGAATCTTTTCCACCAACTAATAATGGTACTGTATAGGCTCCAAAGATAGGGATAAAGGTAAAGATGAACGCTGTAATAATACCACTACGAATATTTGGCAACAGTACTTTTACTATTCCAGCAAATTTAGATGCTCCTAGGTCTCGAGCAGCTTCAAGAAGTTGGAAATCAAACTTATCGATTGTAGTAAATAATGGAAGAATAGCAAAAGGGATATACATATAGATTAAAACAGTGATAACTGCCCCTTGATTATACATAAGGGGAAGAGACTCTTTTATAATCTTTAAAAACTTTAAAGACTCATTTAAGAACCCTTGAGAAGAGAGAATAGCAATCCATGCATAGATACGAATCAAAGAGTTCGTCCAAAATGGGATGATGATAAGGGCTAATAGGAGAGTTTGTCTTCTACTACGAGCCATAGCATACCCACAAGGGAGGGCTAAAAAGAGGGTAATAATTGTTGCTATGATAGAAACAATGAGAGTTCTAATGAGTACCCTTAAGAAATTAGGATTGAACATTTGCCTGTAGGCAGTAAGGGAAAACTCCCATTCTACCCCTCCATATAACCCTTTCTTCAAAAAAGAATAGAGGATTATAATTAACAAAGGGGCTAAGAAGAAGAGAGTAAGCCAGCTTCCCATAGGAAATGAGTAGGAGACACCTAGTCTTTTCTCTCTATTGATCATGAGTCTACTACCTCAACAATATAGCCATCTTCGGCACTCCAAGAGACATAGACTGAATCTTTCCACTCAATATCTGGTCCTTCATCCATATAATTAGCATGTTGCTGAATTACTTTAATTACTGTGTTATTAGGAAGAGAAACGTAGTATTTTGATTGGAATCCACTATAAATAGGCTCTTCTACCACTCCACTAAAGAGGTTAATATCTTTTCCTACTCTTTTTGGCTCTTCTCCTGTAATCTTCAACTTCTCAGGTCTTACGGTAAAAGAGACGCTTTGGCCAGGAACTAAATTATCATAATCAGTCACTTTGATTTGAGTTCCAAGAGCTTCGATATCGAGGGTTGTCATGTAATAATCTTCATAAGGCTCACAGCTTACAACGGTTGCTGGAAAGAGGTTGGTCTCTCCAATGAACCTTGCTACAAAGTCAGTAGCAGGAGACTCATATATTTCATAAGGAGTTCCTATTTGTAATACTTTCCCTTGATTCATTACAGCAATGCGGTCACTTACTGAAAGAGCCTCACTCTGGTCGTGAGTAACGTAGATAAAAGTAATTCCAATTTGATCATGTAGGTGGTCTAACTCTACTAAGAGGTTTTGTCTAAGTTTGGCATCAAGGGCTGAAAGAGGTTCATCAAGAAGTAATACAGAGGGTTCATTAATTAACGCCCTTGCAATAGCTACTCGCTGTTTTTGTCCACCACTAAGCATGTTGGGTTTTTTGTTTTCATGACCGTCTAGTTGTACAAGGTGTACATACTCTTTTACTTTCTGGTCGATAACATTTTTATCAAGTTTTTTTAGACGAAGAGGAAAAGCAATATTTTCATATACGCTTAGATGAGGAAATAATGCATAGCTTTGAAATACAGTATTCACGTGTCTTTTTTCAGGAGGGAGGGGGAGGATATCTTTATCATCCAACAACACAACTCCCATATCGGGTGAATCAAACCCAGCTATGATACGCAATAATGTGGTTTTACCACACCCCGACGGACCTAAAAGAGAGAAAAACTCCCCTTTTTTTATATCGATACTTACATTATCAAGAGCCTTGAAGGTCCCATATGCCCTTGATACATTCTCTACTTTTACATCATACCCTTTCAAATCTTTTCCTATTCCTCCTCACACCCAATCATTTTTAATCGATGCTTCTTCGTCGCAGAATCTTAATCATTTACGCGATATGTTTAGGGCAAATATCTATTTAAGTCAATATATTTTTATCACAAAGGGTAAACTATTTTTTATTATATAGTATTAAAAGAGATACAAACAGAGTCCTACAGGCGCAAGGGGAGAAATACTCCCCTTATTCCTGTTAATTATGGACTATTACACTTCGTAGGTTGAACTACTTACATTTCCACCAGTACCTGTCCAGTTTGTGTGAAAGAATTCTCCCTCTTTTTTATCTACTCTCTCATAGGTATGGGCTCCAAAATAATCTCTTTGAGCTTGTAAGAGATTTGCAGGTAGACGTTCACTTCTGTAGCCATCAAAGAAGGAGAGGGCACTAGTCATCGCAGGCATAGGAATTCCAGCCTGTATTGCTCTACTTATTGTTCGTCTCCAAGATGGTTGACTGGAGGCCATAACAGAATTAAAATATGGGTCAACAAGTAAATTGTTAAGGGTAGGGTTAGCATCAAAAGCTTCTTTAATCTTTCCTAAGAAAGCACTTCTAATAATACATCCACCCCTCCACATAAGGGCAATTCCACCGTAATTAAGATCCCATCCATACTCTTTTGCAGCTTCCCTCATCAACATATACCCTTGAGCATACGAGACGATTTTAGAAGCTAACAGTGCCTTTCTTAAGTCTTCTACAATGTCAGCTCTATCCCCTTCAACAGCACGCATGGGGCCACTGATGATGTTACTTGCCTCTACTCGTTCACTCTTAAGGGCAGAGAGACTTCTTGCATAGACAGCTTCAACGATGAGGGTTACAGGAACACCAAGTTCAAGAGAGTTTATCCCTGTCCACTTACCTGTCCCTTTTTGACCAGCTTTATCTAAAATTTTATCAACGAGAGGGGAGCCATCACTATCTTTTGTAGCCATAATATCTCGAGTAATTTCAATAAGGTAGCTGTCAAGTTCGGTTGTATTCCATTGTGAGAATATAGCAAACATCTCTTCATAACTGAGATTAAGACCACTGTAGAGGAAATCATATGCTTCACAAATCATCTGCATATCACCATACTCAATACCGTTATGCACCATTTTCACATAGTGTCCTGCCCCATCTTTTCCTACCCAATCACAACAAGGAGAACCATCGTCTACTTTTGCACTAATGTCTTGGAAGATAGATTTTACTAAAGGCCAACCATCTTCATTTCCCCCTGGCATGATCGAAGGACCTCTTCTAGCTCCTTCTTCTCCGCCACTTACCCCTGTGCCTATGTAGACAATCCCTTTCTCTTTTAATGCTTGGGTTCTTCTTGTGGTATCGGGAAAGTGGGAGTTTCCTCCATCAATAATGAGGTCCCCTTTTTCTAAATGGGGAAGAATTTGTTCAATAAACGCATCAACAACCTCTCCAGCTTTCACCATGAGCATCACTTTACGGGGTCTTTTAAGTGTACTGATAAACTCTTCTATTGAGTGAGTTGGATAAATAGTCTCCCTGTCTTTAGCAGCGTCGAGGATAAACTCATCTACTTTAGAGATAGTTCTGTTATACACAGCAACACTATAGCCATGATCGTTCATGTTGAGTACAAGGTTTTGTCCCATTACAGCGAGTCCTATGAGACCAATGTCAGCTTTCTTCTCCATTATTTCTTTCTCCTTCACCTGTGTAATGAACAGATAGTTATTACACTCATCTTTTATTTTATTTAAAACTTTTATTTTGCGTTAAATCTACTCTCATGTGCCCAAAGTCCAACAGCTGGATTACTAATATAATAATACTCAACTCCCTCTTTTGTCACATTCTTTCCATCTTTTATTCCATCAAATATGTATTTCTCTTTGAATTCTTCTAATGCACCATACTGATACCCAACTGAAATAATATCTTTTTCACTTATACTTTTAGGGCAGTAGGTGATAGAGAATCTGTTTTCACTCGAGCCATGAATGAGATGAGCTGCTGCTGATAAATTTGTCTTTAATTCATCGTTACGAGTTACCGCATCGAGGACATAATCAGTCCCTTTATAGCCAAATTTTCTTATTAAGCGGTCTATCTCTTTATCTTCACCAAATGTGTGAACTCCTGGGGCAATAATAATTAATTCACCCTCATCGGCTATAGCCATTCGAGTTCTGTAGATGGCTTTGTTTCCAAGCCATGTAGTTCTATATTCATGAGGATCAAGGTAGACAACAACACGCCTTAAAGGTTCTTCCACCATAGTGAAGTTGACACTAAGTGAGAGCTTTGAAGCCTCATCAAAACACTCTCTGTCATCCCCCATAAAGAGTCCTGCTGGAACCATTTCTCCACTTTCATTCCTTTTTACTACAGTAAGGGCAAAGACAATAGGAAGGGTAGAGGCAAAATTAGTATGAGCGTAGTCTAAAATAGATCTAACTGGAGAGTCAGCTCTTCCCATAATTCGCTCCATTCCATATACCGCACCGAGGTAGTGGCTCTTATTAATCCCTTCAGCTCCACCGGTTCCCACAAAGATGTTTTTGGTATGGTTAGCCATCCCTATCACTTCATGAGGAACTACTTGTCCAAGAGAGAGGATGAGGTCAAAGCCACCACTAACAAGAAGTTTGTTCACCTGAGCTTTCCATGAGTAGGAGAGCTTTCCCTCACTTACTTCTTCAATAACTGAAGGGGGAACTGTTCCAAGGGTAATGACATCATTACGCCAATCATGATGGACAAATAAGGAGTGATCTACTCCAGGATACATAACATCTATTTCTTCAGTTGTCATAGGAACATGGGTTCCCAGGGCAGGAAGAATTGCTTTTACTTTATCCCCATAGTATTCAACAGCCCATACTGCAAGCATACCACCAAGCCCATGAAGGCGAGTGATATCGGGGGGAATAAGGAGAACTCTTTCTCTATTACCGAGTCCTTTTAACCCTTTAAAAAAATGTTTCTTCATCACATTCATCGAAATTTCTGAAGAATTTTGAACCTTAGCATAGACCATACACTTCTCCTCATCTTTCTTTAACCACATCTATTTCTTTAGATATGTATAAGGAAGAATTCAAAAATAAAGCAACATTATCATCCTATCATAGATTATAAAAAAAATCCCAGATAGAAAACTGAGAAAAAATAGAGAGAGTGAGGC
>SABI01000606.1 GCA_009929055.1 Spirochaetia bacterium
ATACTACTCTTATCATGGTATAAAAAGATGAAATATATTTATTCGTTGAGCCCTTCACCCCTCCTCTCACAAAGAGGAAGGCATCTCTACAGTAGCTACATTTATAATTATTTAAGGTTGTTGTAGAGAGCCTGAGGCTATCCTCTATTTATGCCATAGAGCGAATCACAAAACCTAAATCACTGGCTCTTTGTAAGAAGTTCCCTATATTCCCTATACCCCATTGTGAGCATACTACAACCTTTCCATCTCTAAGGTATAATACTTCAGAAGATTTAGTGAAGAATCTTCTTTGATAATCAGAAACACTTCTTTTAACCTCTTCTAATTCTCTCACTACTCCCAATGATCCTTGTAAGGATTTATCAAAAGCTGATTCTAGATCAGCTATCTTGATACCAGGGTTTTTCTTAAGAAAACTCTTAACGATTGCAAGAACTAGTGCCCTTTTCCCATAGTGCTTCCCTTCAAATACATACTTTGTTTTATCTCTTTGGTTTGACGTATTTGGGGATTTGTCATTGTAATTGGGTTCGTCTTTATGTGTAATCCCTAATGACTCAAGGTAAGCGACTTTACCCTCAAGGGTAACTATTCTGCTTAGTAAATCTAAAATAACTTTTTCGTATTCCATATTAACCTCCGTTAACATTTTTTAGTTAATTAGATAATACATTAACTAAAGTATAATGTCAATAGTTATTTATAGTAAATTAATGTTAAATGAATGTTATTGATATGTTAAGAGATTTTCGCTACATCTAGCCTGGATCTTTTATATTAAAACATCCTCATCGTAACCCACTCTGTCTAATAGGAAGATTCATTGAAAAAACTCATTCACTCTATTTAGAGCAAATTCCTCACAGAGGTGAAATTTTGGGGCTTTTCTTTAAAAGAGTTGAACTTAAGCATGATCTTACCTTCTCTTTTCACAAAGAAACTCTCCTAAAATCGATACTGAACCTAGCACTTAGGTTCAATATTTAGGTAAAGTCATTTTCCAATTAAGCTACTTGCAGTTAACATAGTGATGATTACTTTAATTTAAGAGAATCAGCATAGAAGTTTTAGTAACACTAGTTAAAGAACATGGCTTCTCATCTTTTTATTATATTATTCGTTTAGCATTGTAATATGAGAAAGAATGAATTCTCTGTAACATAAAAGATTGATAGGATTAGGTGAAATGAGTTTAAGAGAGTTTTCTCCTGTTCATCTTCTTTTACTAATAGTCCAAACCCTTTTTTTTATCATCAAGGGAAGGAATAAAGAGAGGGATTAAACTCCCTACACTACGATACTT
>SABI01000607.1 GCA_009929055.1 Spirochaetia bacterium
TTACCTTATAGGCTTTGTCAATGTGATTGCCTATGCATGGGCTGCATATCTTTGGAGCCTTTATGGAGACTTCATGCTAAATGCTTTGTACTTTCTTCCTATGCAGTTTGTAGGTTGGTATCTGTGGGTTAAGCCAGAGGCAAAAGAAAAACCAGATATTGTCTATGGAAAGAAGATGGGAGTCAAAAGTAAGATCTTTTGGCTTCTTGGAACAGTTATATCAGTAATTATTTATGGAAGATTTTTATCTCTACTTGAAGGAAATACTCCTTATCTAGATTCAATGTCTACTGTGTTTTCAATAATTGCAATGATTCTTATGGCAAAGAGATATATGGAACAATGGATTCTATGGATTGTAGTAGATGTGGTATCTTCTATTATGTGGTTAAATATCTGTTTTAATGAAGGTGGTATGATGAACCTTGGACTCGCCATCATGTGGATTTTGTGGACTATAAATGCTATTTATGGCTGGATCAAATGGAGAAAAGTATGATAGTAGGATTTATTGGAGGAAAGTTTCTTCCTTTTCATTCAGGCCATGAGTATGCAGTTCTTGAAGCAGCAAAACAAGTAGACAAACTCTATGTAGTTCTTTCATCTTCAGAAATAAGAGATAGAGAACTTTGTGAAAGAGATAATTGTAATTATATTCCAGCTCATACTCGAATGTCTTGGTTAGGAAGAACTTTTAACAAGCATGATACTATCCAAATTGTGAATGTAGAAGATCATGAAGGAGTAGCAGATTATGATTGGGATAAAGGTGCTGAGTTAATCAAAAGATCTATTAGAGAAAATATAGATATTGTTTTTTCTTCAGAACCTGAGTATGAAATGTACTTCAAGAAAAACTTTCCAAATTCAAAACATATTGTGCTAGATCCTAAACGAACTCATTATCCAATATCAGCAACTATGATTAGAAGAAATCCTTTTAGATATTGGAATTTTATACCTGAATCAGTTCGTCCATTCTTTGCTAAGAAAGTAGCTATTGTAGGAACTGAAAGTTGTGGAAAAACAACTCTTTGTAATAATCTTTCTAAGATTTATGATACTACTTGGATTCCAGAATTTGGAAGAGATATCTGTTTTGAATATAAGAATCATCTTACTGAGGCAGTTTTTGATGAAATTGTTATGAACCAATATCTTCTAGATGAAAAGAGTCTGTATGAAGCAAATAAATTTACTCTTATAGATTCAGAAGCAGTAGTTTCTCAATACTATCTTGGAGAATACTTTAATGGAATGAAGTCAGATTTTATTGATCAATTTATCAAAAAGCAGAATATAGATC
>SABI01000608.1 GCA_009929055.1 Spirochaetia bacterium
GCCACCCAAGTTGGTAACTATATAATTGCTGTAAACGCTTATATGGACAATCTAATTAATGATGCTGAAGATGGAGTAAAGGTCACAATGAATACTCTTATTTCAAAAGCTTTGGGAGCAACTGTATATGCCACTTTAGATGCAGAAGTAATTGGTGATCTTGCGGCATGTGTACCTGTTACCGCCAAAGAAGACTATTCAGCGGATGAAGACTATGCAGTGCTTGCTGATGCAATGACCGACTTACTGAATATATTCATCGGAATGGGTATGTTTAATGACGGGGAAGAGCAAATACCTCTTATTGGAGAAGCCGGTGGACTTACAGTTGAAGAACTATTTGGGAGCTTCATGGGAGGACTTATCGAGGGTATGCTCGGAGGAAATGATTATTCCGAGATAGAAACAGTCCTCACTCCTTCCGATCCATTTGAATTGATTGCAGATGGTCAAAATGCTCAATGGGTTAAAATAGTTGCAACTGAGACAGGAAGAACCCAGATTTCAGTTCAAACTGAAAACTACCAGTATAGAGACCTAGTGGTCTACAGTCCCAATGGAAATGAGTTCTTCAAACATTGGGGTGGAGATATATACCTTTACCTCTATGCAGGAATGACCTATTATGTTTCAGTAATTTCTGAGGAAGTAGGCACTATTTCTATGACAGAGATCGCTGCAGAATCTTACCCAATGCCCGATTAAAGTTTATGAAACAAAATTAGAATCAGGATGCACTTCGGTGCATCCTTTTTTTTCTCTTCTTCCTTTATTGCACTAATAAATATATAATATATTTAATCTTTCGAAAGATACTGGGGGGAATTCTAAATGGAAGTTATTCTGTCTGCCGATGGCCTTTTCAAATCATATAACGGTAATAATGTAATAAAAAATATTTCTTTATCAGTTGCAAAAGGAGATTTTCTTTCTATTATTGGTAATTCTGGAGCAGGAAAAAGCACCCTTCTCTATCTTCTAGCCGGGATTGAAAAGCCCGATAGAGGAAAAGTATTATTGGAAGGGAAGGACCTTTTCAGCCTTAATGATACTGAAATAGCGGCAGTAAGGGCTAAAAAAACTAGTTTTGTTTTCCAATTCGACAATTTATTCCAAGATTTAACTGTACTTGAGAATGTTATGCTACCAGGTATTATTTCTGGGAGAAAAAGAAAGGAAATTAAAAATAATGCAGAGTTGCTCTTAGAATATATGCACATTTCAAGAATAAGGGATAGTAAGCCAAGTGAGATCTCAGGAGGAGAGCAACAACGAACGGCACTGGCTAGAGCAATGATAACTAAC
>SABI01000609.1 GCA_009929055.1 Spirochaetia bacterium
TCAAATATTTATTGGCCTTTTTGAATTCTAAATTGGCTTCCATTTCCGACAAAGAGCGGTTACTTGATGTATATAGCCGGCTGTCTTTACTTCGTAAGAAGCATGTTGCTGAGTACAAGATTGACGTATTCAATGCTAAGCTTGGTGCTGTTGATGTTAAAGAACATCTTTTACAGGTTAAGAGTAAGCTTAAACTGATTAGCCAATATGAGGTATGCTTAAAGAATAAAGACAAAGAAGAGCTGAAGCTTGGAAGAGTAGATACTTATCTGAAGGATATTGCTGATAAGCTATCACGGATTAAAGTATGCCCTACTTGTGGAACTCATCTGGAAAAAGGTATCAAATGTTCTTAGTTCTAAAAGACCCTCATCTTCGTATAGGGCTTGGTAATCCTATCGGAAGAAAAGAAACTTTTCAACAAGAGATTAAGAGTAAACTAGCTTTCATCTTGGGATATGCTTGTACTAATGGTATTACCAATATCATCTTCACTGGTGATGTACTTGACATTAAAGCTCCTAGTAAATATGATTATCCTGCTATACGTGCTTTAAAGGATGAACTAGAAATCTTTAGGGCGAACGGAATTAAGCTGTGGACTATTTTAGGCAATCACGATTTACCTATGGCTAGTCGTGATATGTACTCTATTTCAGTAATACATGACTTTGTTAGGGATGGATACTTACGTTTGTTAGGAAGCAAACCTTTGAAGCTTGACGACGCTTATGTATATGGTATAAATTATGTTGCTGACCAAAGCATCTTTGAGAAAGAACTTGCTGAGATAGACGCTATTGAACTAAACGATGGTATCAAAAAGCTTGTAGTTCTGCATGAGCATATAATCCCTGACGATGCTTATGAAGGTCACGTACATTTTTATAAGTATAGTCAAATGTGTTCGGGCTATAAGAACATTAATGGATTTATCTGTGGACACCTCCACCGCGGTTTCCCTACACAAATGTATAAAAAGCGGCTGTTCGTTAATCCTTGGTCTTTAACTAGATTGGCTAGAAATTACTATGTCTTGAATGATGAACACGTTCCGACTATGGTACACGTTAAAAGTGATTTATCTTTTGAGGATATACCAATCCCTTGTGTGTCATTTGAAGAAGGGTTCAATGAGCAAGAGTTTGAGAAGGCTGTCGAGTTAGATTTGGACTTAGCTGGGTTTGCTAACACCATTACTGCATTTGTTACCGATGGGGAAACTTCTTTAGAGTCGTTGAACTTACCAGAGCAAGTGAAAGAGAAGGTCGAGCATTATATCTTGGAAGCTAAAGGTAAAAAAG
>SABI01000129.1 GCA_009929055.1 Spirochaetia bacterium
GTTCCATCATTTACAAGCCCTGCCCCTAACCCCTCTACCGCTTTATCATTAGCTGTGGCAACTACTGGTAGTCCTTCTGGAATCTCTGTTGCTAAACTTGCTTTATCTGTCATGTAGCCAAGAATTGTTGAAGGATCAACTAGTTCAAAAAGCATCTCTCTTGGAGTTGTATATGAGTCAAACACTTTTCCATCTTCAAACCACTCTAAGGTGTTGGTATCTATTGGCCAAGGTCCTACATAATTGGACCTTGTATCCTTTGTCTCTCCAGTTAATCGGTGAGTTAGATACCCAGTAGTAGTAGTCACATAGCGTACATTATCATCATCATGTTCATATGGACGAGACAAGCGTAAGTCCATCCAACTTTGAATCGGTGATGCTAATTCTCCATCCTCTTTTATAAGTGCTCTACAGCAGCGAATCGACCCAAGGCCTACCCCAATGATATCTTTTTTATCATAAGGGAACTTTTTAAATGTCTCATGGCATGCTTCTTTGAGGGTATCCCATAAATCGTCATCAGGATGTTCAGCTCGCGAGTCTCCATAGAGAACCATTGGTCTTAATTGGACTGTGTGGGAACAAATTTCTGTCCCCACTGTATCAAAAATTGCTACTTTTGTGCTTTGAGTTCCCCCATCAATAGCAATTATATATCTATTTGTCATAACCTTTTCCCAACTTTTGTGTAATATTTTTTCTACTTAACGCATGAGGTATCCACCGTCAACGGTGAGTACTGTTCCATTTACATAATCTGATGCTCTACTCGAAAGGAATATGGTTGCTCCCATTAAATCAGCAGTAAAGCCCCAACGATTAGCAGGAATGTGAGAAAGGATTTCTGCGTTGCGTTTTACATCTTTTCGGGTCATTTCTGTCAGTGGTGTGGCGTAGTATCCTGGAGCTATTGCATTGACTTGAATATTCCATTGTCCTAATTCATCACACATAGCTTTAGTGAGACCAACTATTCCATGTTTAGTTGCAGCATAAGCAGGAGACCATTGTCCTCCGAGGAAGGAGAAAAGAGATCCAATGTTTATGACTTTTCCACTTTCTTGCTTGATCATGTAGGAGCATGATTCGTGAATCATATCAAAAGCAGCGGTAAGGTTAATTGCAATCATTTTATCCCACTCTTTACGAGTGTATTTTGTCACATCTTGTACGTTAATACTAATTCCAGCACAGTTAACAAGGATATCGATACTTCCCCACGTTTCTACACAGGCTTCGACAATTCTTTTGCACTCACCATCTTTGGTGATATCTGCTTCCATGAATTTATATTCTACACCACAGCCTTCAACTAATCTTTTGGTTGATCCATCATCATCTGCTAAACTTGGTACGAGGACATTAGCGCCCCCTTTTGCTAGGGCTGTACAAAAAGCTTGTCCAAGCCCTCCATTTCCACCGGTAACAATAGCGTTTTTCCCTTTAAGGGAAAAGAAATCCATATTAAAATCATTTACATTCATTGTCGTTCTCCTTTTTAATTTTTTCAATCATTTTTTGTATGAATGTGTAGGCATCACCTTCGACAACAATATTTGAAAGGCTACAAATAGGGGCCTCTTTGTTTGTATTGACTGAGATGATGTAATCAACATTATGTAGGCCTTCAATGTGTTGAAGAGCACCATAGATTCCTAATGCTATATAGAGGGTGGGACTCACAGTTTTTCCCGACTGTCCAACTTGGAAGTTTCTAGAGAGAAGTCCTTTATCGACAATCGCTCTACTAGCACTCACTTGAGCATCTAATAGTGTAGCTAGGGGAAGAAGGGTATCAAAGTACTTCTCTACTCCACCACCACCTGATATAAGAACTTTACTTTCTCTTATATCGTACTCTATGCTCTTTTCTTTTCTCTCTATCACTCTCATCCCTGTTCTTCTATAGGTAAGGTTATGTAGGGTGATAACTTGTGTTTCTAATCTCTTTTGTCCTTTGTATCTAAAGATACCAGGGCGAACTGTTAACATAATTGGTCCGCTTCCGGTAATCTGTATACACGCCATAATTCTTCCACTATAAGCGGGTCGTATTAATTCAAGTCCTTTAGCCCCATGAGCAATTTTAGTCACGTCTGCTACAAGCCCAGTATTGAGAAGCATTGCTACTCGTGGAGCAAGTATCCTCGAGTAGTGTGTTGCAGGGATGAGGATAGTATCAAATGAATAGGTTTTGTGAAGGTGAGATATAATGTCACTTACAGCAATTTGATCAAAATAAGTGATTTGTTCATCAGAGTATGAGAGTACCACATCAAATTTATTGATTAATGGAGTATGTTCACTATTAATAATGAGAGCATATGTTTCATATGGTTCATCCTGGTAGATTTCTCTAGCAGTTTCTAGTAAGTCTATTCCATCTTGAACATATTCTGTTTCTATATAAATTAATGATTTTTTCATAATTAGATAAACTTCTTCTCTTTGAGGAACTCATAGACAGTATCTATTCCCCCTTGATCTGTAGAAACAACTACTTTCTTTCTCTCTTGCCACTCTTTTGTGTAGGTTCGAGCAACCTTTGTTTTAGACCCTTTTAAGCCCACTTCATCTTCACTAAACATAAGTTCTTTGTTAGTGATACGAGTTAATCGGTCTTTCACATCGAGATGTAAATTCTTATATCTTACATAAGGCAATCTATAAGGTGCTTCTCGTGTGATACTCAGTATTGCTGGCTGGTCTATCTCAAAGGTAGTGATAGAGGACTCTTCTTCTACTTCTATTATTGCTGATTGTGTAGAAAAACTCTCTTCATCAATTCGAGAGATAAACGATGTTTGATTCAATCCTAATAAGCTTGCAATTTGGGAAGGAACGTGGGAAGTATCCCCATCTATTGCATGAGAGCCTGTTAAAATCGTATCAAAGGATGCTGAATTAAGATATCTTGCAATTATGTGACTCGTTGCCCAGGTATCGCTTCCTGCATACAATTTATCGGTAATAATTGTTGCAGTATCGACCCCTACTCTAAGGATATCTTCTAGTAAAGGAATAATAGTCTGTGGTGCCATAGTTACGACTTCAATATGGGTTTCAGGATTTCTCTTTTTCATATTGAGGGCGAAACCAATGGCACATGCATCATCAGGGTTTATCATCATCTGGCTGTTTTCTCGGATGATGATATGCCTTTGGTGATCATAGGTAAAGTTATCTACATCTGGGACAAACTTTACTACACAGATTATTTTCATTTTGTTACCATTACAGGTTCTACTATTATTTTAGCAAGGGAAGCTTTATGCATTCTATTATAGACTATAATAATTAACACGCCAGCTACACCTAAAGCAGCACTTACGAGGAAATAGGCATTATATCCCCCATTATCACCAAATGTATTCCATAAAGCGGTATTCATTTGAGGAAGGATGATATCTGGTAAGTACCCAATAAAAGAGATAAGGCCAATAGCTGTTCCCATCATACTAGCTTGAATTTTAGATTGACCAAGGATTGACCAGTATGTACCACGAATAGCATACAAGAAGGCACCAAGGAGAATAATCAATACGTAAAAGAGCATTGGGGAGGTTGTTACAGGGGTAATAGCAGTAATTACTAATAATACTGATCCACCAATAATAGCACCACTAATCGTCTTTGTTCGACCAATTTTGTCTGCAAGGAATCCACCAATGAATCCACCAACTGGGCGCATCCATAATACAATAACGGTAACTGTTCCTACCGTAACAGCACTGACGCCAACGTTTGTTTGTAAGAATCCACCAACATAATAGACTGTCCAATAGACTGCGTATCCCATGAAAATGATTCCACCCATGAGGTATACAAATTTATTTTTCAAAAGAGTTCCTACATCGGCTAAGTGGAACTTTTCTGATTCAGCTCGTTCACCTTTATGTTCAGCATGTTTTGATAATTTTTCATCATTTTCGACGAAAATAGCAATAAGAACACCTGTTACCAAAGTAATTGCTGAATAGAGGGTGATGACGAACACAAGGGCACTTGTTTTATCAGCAACAGTTGTACTTGTTCCAAGAATTGCAGCAAAGAATGCAAGACCAAGAGTCCCCATAAGAGCTTCAATAACACCACGTCCACCATCTAAAATCCCAAAGAATCGTCCTTCTTCACTCGATTTAGCGAGCATTTTGACAATCTTCATATGAGAACTCCAGAAAGTAAACACAGAGAAAATTCCCCAAAGTATGAAAATAATATTTACAGCACCTTTGCTAGGAACCTGGGCGAACCAGAAACCACACACTGCTGTACCAATTAATGAGATAGAAATGAGCCATTTAGCTGAAAATCTATCACTAAGCAATCCACTTGGGATATACCCAACAACGAATGCCATACCTAGTAGAGAATAGAAATTGTTTAAGTCAGGTAGTCCTAAATTAAACACAGTAAGCATTGTCTCCTGATAATTCGTTCTTAAGTAAATAACGGGATAAATTACCCCTGCAGCCAATACAATCAGAAAGAACTGAAAATACCGTCGCATGTTTTCCTTTTTCATACGTACTCCCTTTTGTAAGATTTTTTTATTTCAAAGAGAGAGAGAACGGATACTGTACGTTCTCTTCTCTTGTGAATTTTTGTTTACTTCATTACCTCACTGAGGTTATTGAATATATTTCAATCCTTCTTCTTCTGGAAAAATTGTTCCAAAATTCATAATTTTGTTGGGATCAAAAGCTTCTTTTAATTTTTCAAGCATATAGTAAGCTGACCCATGTTCTTCCTTTGTCCACTCACTCCTATATTTTCCAATACCATGATGATGACACATTGATCCTCCAAATTTTAGAGTTTCTTCTACGATGATTCTTTGAAGTGGATGGTGATAAATAATTAATTCGTCTTCTGGTTCACAAAGTATGTTGTAGTTGTAGACAAAATACATATTGGTTCCATTTAGGTAGCTATGAGATGAGTGTCCACCTAGCATAGTAAGGTCTTTAGCTCGGCTAAATTCACTTTTCACCCTTGCTATAACTGAGTTATAAATCTTAGGAATAGTTTCCCAATCAGCAGATATTTCAGTCGTGAAGCCTGAGTGGGAGTCGTTGTCTATCATGCCAAGCATCTCATCATCAATATCTTTTTGGGACCAGTTAAGGTGGTCAAACCAATCTGCTATCAAACTACTCTCTACTTGTTTAATAATTCCATCTTTGAATTTCTCAACAGCCTCTTCGATTGCTTCTATAGTGGCTGCAACTATTTTCTTTGGCCCTTCTGCCATAAATAAGAGAACACATTTATTTTCATAGAAATGGTAGAAGTGTTGTGCTGCATCTTCTTCTGAATATGTTCTTGCAACAGAGGGTCTAAATCCATTGACCATCACTTCTCGTAAGACTTTGATTCCTGTTTCAACATCTTTAATTAAGTATCCATGGAATTTGTTATTTTCTGGGTAGTGTCTAAAGATCTTTATGGTAACTTCGGTAATGTAACAAAGTGTCCCTTCATTTCCAATTGCGATGTGTCTAATATCGGGGCCACCAGCTCGTCTTGAAACGTTTTTGATTCTTGAAACATGGCCATCGGGGAATACACATTCTAGTCCAACTACCATGTCTTCAATGCCTCCATAGAGGGTTGAAAATTGTCCAATACTTCTTGTAGCTACGAGGCCACCATATTTTGCTACTGGCTTAGATTGTGGTGAGTGACCTGTTGTACAGCCAACTTTTCTTAGTTCATCTTCAAGTTGTTGAAGAGGAACCCCTGCTTGCACTGTGGCTTGTGAGTTATAAGGGTCAATTTTAATAATTTTATCAAGGTGAAGAGAGTCAATAACAATGGTGGTTTCTTTCCAGTTTTCAAGTCCACCTTCTGTTGCAGTCTTTCCTCCCCTAGGGATGACGTTAATACCATTATTATTACAATAGATGAGCAGTTCACTCACTTCTTGTGTGTTTTTGGGATAGACAATTGCTAATGGGGCTGGTACATCTAAGACCTTTCTCGCTTTAGCATACTTTTTATATCTATCAGCAGAAGCATCATATAAATCATCATGATTTGTGTTTATTTGAGATGCTGATAAGATATTCTTTAATTCTTCTAATACTGTGTTGGAATTCAAAAAATTTTCCTCCTAAGTGATTTTTTCAAAAAGATTTTTACCTTGTAATCTTTTAAGAACTTTTTGAATGTAAGGCAATTGTAAATCAGGTTTTTCGTGCCGTCAACATTTATTTGGAAAATTTTCTATTTTATTTTATTCATAACATATTTATTGGAAAACTTTCCATTTTATATAACAAATAAAGCTTAGGGTGATAGATTTTAATTAAACAAAAGAGTAGTATAATATATTATGATTACGATAAATTTTTCCCTCTTAAACCCACTCGAAATTGCTATACACGACTCCCTAAGCTCATATGCTAAGAGCCATGAGACGATTCGTATCAAAGAGGCAGCTGATTTGTGTGGGTGTTCTGTTTCAAAGATTTCAAAATTTACAAAAAAATTAGGCTTTACTAACTACAAACAATATTTAGATTTTTTATATGGAAAAGAGGTTGTTGAAACTCCTAAGTCTACTGAATTAGTACGACTACAAAACTTCATCAAGAATTTTGACTACAATAAAGTTGAAGAGATGATTGAACTCATCCAAAGTCATGAGAAGATTGTCCTCTTTGGTTATGGTCCTAGCCTCTTGTGTGCCCAGTATATTGAATATCGTTTACGCACATGTATTAATAAGGTAATTATTGCTGTCTCTGATGATGTCTCTGTTGCCTCAATGACTGATGAAAATTCACTATTGTTAATATTTACTGTTACTGGAACTTTTCAATCCTTTGAAAAGATCTACAGAGAAACAAAAGCAAAGGGGTGTGAA
>SABI01000610.1 GCA_009929055.1 Spirochaetia bacterium
TTAGGGTTTTAATGATTTTGAATTGATTATAAAAACTGCTGAGTTAATACGACAAGATTTTTTTAAAATTACCAATTTTTACGACAAGGAGGACAGAATAATAATGTATTCAATTAGCATTTATTATAGCTGTTTCATTCTATGTAATTCAGTTTGTCGAAATCCTCGTTTTGTCGGACCCCCTCTGAGTGTCGAAATCCCCGTTTTAGAACAGTAGTCCTTTAGACTTTTTGGTTAAATTGCTTCTTTAATAGTTTCGTTCAATTTCATTTTTTCAAAATATGCCTTAGGTGATATGTCACCTAAGGATTCATAGGGCCTTTCTTCGTTGTAGTCTACCATCCACTGTTCTGTTAATTCCCTAACTTCATTGAGGTTATCAAAAAGATATGAGTCAAGTATGCTCTTTCTGTAACTTCCATTAAAGCGCTCTATAAAGCTGTTCTGAGTAGGTTTACCAGGTTGGATATATTTAATTTTTATATAGTTGCCATTACACCATGATTTAAATGTCTCAGCAATGAACTCCGGACCATTATCAACTCTGATGCTTTCCGGTTTACCATAGCACCAGGTAACTTTCTCCATTATTCTTATTACTCTTTCGGCCGGCATTGATGTTCCAATTTCCATTGCAACGGCCTCTCTGTTAAAATCATCAATAATATTCAATACTCTAAACCTCCGACCATTTGTCAGCACATCGCTAACGAAATCCATTGACCAGCTTATATTTTTACCATTAGGTGTTAAAAGTGTCTCTTTCTCTCTGTTTGGCAGTCTGCGTTTAAGTTTCCTCCTATAGTTTAAATTCATTAATTTATAAACTCTGTACACCCTCTTGTGGTTCCATGGGTATCCATCATTCCTTAGCCTGCAGTAGATCTTCCAAAAGCCATCTTTTGAATGTTCAGCTTTTTCCCTGATAGCTTCAATGACCTCATTATCATCTCTCTTCTTTTTGTAATAGTATTTGGATCTATGAACATCTAGTAATCTGCACGCCCGAATAATGCTGACATCGCTTTCCGATACTATCTCTTCAACTATTGCTCGTTTTGCTTCGGGCTTTAGAGCTTTTTTTCAATGACCTCCTTTAGTATCTTGTTATCTATTGATAGTTCAGCATACATATGCTTAAGCCTGCGATTCTCCTCCTCTAACTCTTTTAGTCGCTTAAGCTGACTTACATCAACCCCGGAATACTTCTTCTTCCACAAATAGAGGGTAGCTCTTGAAATACCATACTCCCTGCAAATAATCTCTGTTGATGTGCCAGATTCATACTCTTTGAGAGCTTT
>SABI01000130.1 GCA_009929055.1 Spirochaetia bacterium
CAGTTTGCCCTTATTTTTGATGAAGCGATGAATCTAAGTGACAAAGGAAATTCTCGAATAGTTGAATATCTTGTAAGAGAGTCTGGTTTATTACACTATTACCACAGTCAAGATGAAAAGAATGAGACTGAGAAGGTCGATAACATTGGGCGTCTTGTGAGTGCTGTAAGTGATTATGAAGCAGGGTATGAAGGACTTCTTGAATTTGTAGAGTCTCTTACACTCGACGCTACAACTCTCGGAAAGGAAGATCCTTCTAAGCAAGAGGGTGTTTCTCTCATTACTATGCATAACACAAAAGGGCTTGAGTTTGACCGTGTATTTGTCACGGGTCTTGAAGAGAATTTGTTTCCGAGTGCGTCTTGTGAAAGTGATGAAGACTTTGAAGAAGAGCGAAGGCTCTTTTATGTAGCGGTCACTCGAGCAAGAAAAGAGTTGTTTATTACAAGTTGTACTAGAAGGATGGTCTTTGGTAGAACTAATTACCAAATTCCTTCTCGTTATCTTAATGAGATTCCAAAAGAACTTGTCACCCTTGAAGGGAGAAAAGCTCCCCGCGAGCAATCATTTAATAAGGGATATCATGGGTATGGCTCTTTAGAGAACAAACGGATACATCATAATGCTAATATATTCACCTCGAGTCCAAAAGCAGCTATTCTCAATAGTGTAACTAAGTTTGTTAATTCTGCTTCACATCAAGAAGAAAAAAAGCTCTACACATTAGGAATGAAGGTGTTTCATGATCAATATGGAGAGGGTTTGATACAACAAATTAAGAGTATGAAAGGGAAAGAGATGATTGATGTAAGGTTTAGTAGTGGAAAAAATGCTACCTTTTTTGCCTCTTCCCAGGTTCTAGAAATAATTAGTTAACCAAACTCTTCTTATCTCTCACCCCTAAAAGAGATAGATGAATTAAAAAAGGGGAGCAAAAGACTAGACAAAGAGGTGCAACATATAATAATATCTTGCCTGTACGTCTTAAGTCGTACTATCTGTATCTTCAGTTGTTGTATAACAGATTGATGATAATAGATATGTTAATGCTATACGTTAGGTTCAAAAACGAATCTTAAAAGAGGTTTCTTACTTTGAGCGAGTGATGAGCGTTGTACCGAACATTCATCCCAAGCCTTCCTTTCCCAGGGACTGTTCTTGCTCAAAATATGTCGATTCCTACCTAAAGATGAGATGATGAACTTCTTGCGTTGTGTGAAAGCACGATGCTATATAGTAAAATAATTTGCACAAGATATGTGCACATAGGGTTATGTAGATGAAAACAATTTTTGTAAAACCAGCTTTGATTGAGAAGAAATGGTATCTCATCGATGCTAAAGGAAAGGAACTGGGACGAGTTGCCGTTCAAGCAGCGCGGATTCTTCGTGGAAAAAACAAACCAGAATATGCTCCTCACCAAGATATGGGTGATTTTGTCATTATTATTAATGCTGCAGAAGCTAATCTTACTGGAAACAAATTCAACGACAAGAAATATTATCGTCACTCCAACTATCCAGGTGGACTCACAACTGAGACTTACTCTCACATGATAGTTCGTAAACCTACCTTTCCAATGGAACATGCGGTAAAAGGAATGCTTCCTAAGGGAGCTCTTGGAAACAAGCTTTTCACTAACATGAAAGTATATGCAGGTGAAATTCATCCGCATGCAGCACAACAACCAATTCAGGTTGAACTTTAAGGCGGGAGCGATAACGTGGCTAAAAAGAAAAACGAAAAAGAAAACGTAAACCTTGGACTCGGTACCGGTCGTCGTAAGACCGCTGTTGCCAGAGTATTTTTAAGAGAAGGAGATGGTAACATTACCATCAACGGAAGAAAAGTTGAGGATTACTTTGGTAACCCTTTGAATGTCTATATGGTAAATCAACCTTTAGATGTAACAAACAACAAAGGTAAATTTGATATTATCATCAATGTATTTGGAGGCGGTCCTACAGGACAAGCTGGAGCATGCAGACATGGTATTTCAAGAGCTTTAGTTGAGCACGATGAAGCTAATAGACCAGTATTACATACGAGTGGATTCATGACTCGAGACTCTAGAATGGTTGAAAGAAAGAAATTTGGACAACCTGGAGCTAGAAGAAAGTTCCAATTCTCAAAACGTTAAACAATTATGGCTTATGCCACTATTATACGAGGAGACACTCGCCAGAGCTACACTGCCCTGGCGAAGGATGGCTCCTCTTTTTTTATCCCAAATACTCTGTATAAGTCCTTCTTTCTCAAAGAGGGGCAAGAATTAAATGAAGTAGAGTTTCTCTCCTTAAGAGAAAAAGTTCTCTATAAAGTTACTTATGATAAAGCCCTTGCTCTTATTGCGAGGCGTGATCATGGTCAGAAAGAATTATGTATGAAACTAATTCAAAAAGGGTTTGATAAAGATTTTTCTGATAAAGTCACATTAGACTTAAGAGAGAAACATATTATTGATGATGTGAGATTTGCCTATCAATATATTATGAGTAGGCAGAGAAAGAGCCCTGAAGGAATCCCTCTCCTTAGGATGAGACTTAAACAGAAGATGATAAGTTCGAGCGATATAGAAAAAGCTGTTAATCAATACCTAGAAGATGATACCTACTTTGCGGCTATTCAAATAGCTATAAAGAGGCTTCAAAGAAAAAATACTCCTCAAGAAAAACTCATTACTACCCTCATAAAAAAAGGGTTTAATAAAAGAGATATCTTTGAAGTGTTGAGTGATATTGAAAAAGAATAGGATGAGGAGAGAAAAGATAAGCTCCCCGTAGGGAGCTCATCGTAATAAAAATTTCTAGAATCTTTAGTCGAGTACTTTGAATGCGTTTCTTCCTGCATATATTGCAGTATCGCCTAAGTAATCTTCGATTCTCATTAATTGGTTGTATTTTGCTAACCTGTCTGATCTGCTCATTGAACCAGTTTTAATTTGTCCAGTTTGAAGAGCTACTACAAGGTCGGCAATGAAGTTGTCTTCTGTTTCACCTGATCTGTGTGAAACAACTGCTGTGTATCCTGCTTTGTGAGCCATTTCAATTGCTTGGAATGTTTCAGTAAGGGTACCAATTTGGTTAACTTTAATAAGGATTGAGTTAGCAGTCTTTGTTTTAATTCCTCTTTCAAGACGTTTGGTGTTAGTTACGAATAGGTCGTCTCCAACAAGTTGTACTTTGTCGCCGATAGAATCGGTGAGTAATTTCCAACCTTCCCAGTCATCTTCAGCCATCCCATCTTCAATACTGATAATAGGGTACTTTGCTGCCCAGCCTGTCCAAAGGTCAACCATTTGTTGGCTGGTGAGTTGTTCACCTGTTGTCCACTTGAGTGTGTACAACTTGGTTTTCTCATCATAGAGTTCACTTGCAGCTGGGTCGAGGGCGATCATAAAGTCTCCATCTCTTCCTGCTGTGTATCCTGCTTTTTCAATAGCAATCATAATTACTTCAAGTGCTTCTTCATTAGATTGTAAGTCTGGTGCAAAACCACCTTCATCACCTACACTTGTGTTGTATCCACGACTTTTAAGAACGCTCTTTAGGTGGTGGAATACTTCTGCTGTCATTCTTAGTCCTTCACGAAGACTAGGAGCACCAATTGGCATAACCATAAATTCTTGGAAGTCTACTTTATTATCTGAGTGAGCTCCACCGTTAAGAATGTTAGCCATAGGTACGGGAAGGACACATGAGTGATAAGCTCCAAGATATTTAAACAATGGAACGCCAAGGTAATCAGCTGCTGCTCTGGCTACTGCCATTGAAACACCCAAAATTGCGTTTGCTCCCAATTTACTTTTGTTCTCTGTTCCATCGAGTGCAAGCATTGCTTTATCAACTGCTACTTGATCAAGAGCATCGAGTCCTTCAATTTCTGCAGCGATGAGGGTGTTTACATTATCAACAGCCTTAAGAACGCCTTTCCCTAGATATCTTTTTTTATCGCCATCACGAAGTTCTACAGCTTCGTGTACGCCTGTTGATGCACCAGATGGTACTGCGGCACGACCCATAGAGCCATCTTCTAAGATTACATCAACTTCAACTGTGGGATTCCCACGGGAATCGAGAATCTCTCTTGCTTCTACAAATTCAATGATACTCATGAATATACTCTCCTCATAACTTTATGGACAAAATATGGTTGTTTTTTTAGCTATTGTCAAGCTAACTTGGCCTATCTAGTTCATTATCCCCTTGCAAATTAGACTCAAATAGATACACTAAGGAGATATGAATGATGATTCTTTTATGAAATATACCAAGTTACCTCCTCTTACCGATGAATTTTTATTTCAAATTATTTTTTGTATGGAAGATCAAGTAAATACCTATTTTATTGATTTAAAACAACAAAATATTTGTGAAAGTATATTTATTGAAGAGAGGATAAAAGAAGACCCTAACAGGTTCTTAGCCCTTCCTGATTGGCTCCCCTCCGATGGCTTTCACACCATGGAGAAGTTTGTTTCAACGTTAAGAAATCCCATATATAGGGAGAGACTAAAACAAGTACTTCAATCGGGCAAAGGAATCTTTAGGCAATTTAAAGATGTCCTCCATGAGCAGCCCTCAATTGAGAGACTTTGGTACTATTTTAAAGATAAAGAGATGCGTAATAGAATCTATGAGTGGTATGATCTTCACGATAGTGCTTTCTCTCTTGCCTCTCTTCATGAGATGGGTCCTGATGATGATACTCTCGAAGTAATAAAAGAAGACTTTGTTATAAGTGATGATTTTGTTTCTTACAAAGAGAGCTTTGAACAGTTTCGAGATTTGTGTATAGAAAGATACAATGAAAAGCACCACTCTTATGCTCCGCTGATCACCCAAGATGTTAAAAAAGCATGGAATATAAAAGAAGATGATTTTACCCTTTTTGCTATCACTAATAGTGGGGAAGCTGCTGCTGTTATAGTGTATCATTATTTTGTAGGAGAAAGGGTTGTAGAAATCAAAGCCTACATGGTAAAAGATGAGTTTAAGGGTATTGGTCTCTTTCATCTCCTATTTGATTCTTTATGTGAAAAAATGAAGATTAAAGGGGTTGATGACTTAGTTTTGCACTTTTATGAGGATTCCCTACAGATTGAACCTATGTTTAGAGAGATATTGACTAAAAATATGAAAAAAAGTGTATATTTATCAATTTCATCGTGGATAGATTCAATAAAATGATTTATAATCTTTAGTAATTGTGAGGACAAAAAGGATTGTGATACCTTTCTGATATAAGTTTGTTATAGTTTTAATTAAAGAATTTGTGATAATTTTCAGATTTCATCTAATAACTTGTAACTAATTACAGTTTCGTTAATTTAACTTGACAGGTATATAGGCGGTTGTTATAATCCGTTTTGTATAACGAGAAAAGGGAAGAAGCGGGTCTTTGTACCTGCCCCGAATATATTTTGGAGGAAGTATGAAGAAAATTTCTACTGTACTTTTAGTTTTGGTACTCGTGGGCAGTGTAGCTTTTGCCGGATTCACGGGTAGTGCATCTGCTGGATTTGGGTATAATTTAGATACTCAAGAATATGGTTTTATTGGAAACAATACAAAAGTTAGCGTAGACCTTAATTTCCTAGAAGCAATTGGTGAAGCCAAAGCTGAAGGTGAAGTGTATGCAGACATTAAAGCATCATTAACATTCTCATTTAACAACTCAAGTGAAAGTGGTTTGGATCCTAATGGAACAGGAACACCTTTGGTTAGTTGGAATGCAGCTACTGAAGTTTGGACAACTCCAATGATTGCTGCCCTTGATTTTGATCATGCAAAAATAGTTGGTGATGGCTGGTACTTAGGAATTCTTGGAACAGTTCATTCTGCTAACTTTGCTACCTCTGCTATTGACTCAACAGATGCTATTCCTGAAGCAGATAACGCATTAGGATTTGAAACTGATGATAGCGTTCAATATGCTGACCTCAGACCAAGAGACTATGTAACAAAGAATGGCTCTGGTGTTGAATTTGGAATGAAAGACTATGTTGTGAGCTTTGGAGCAACAGGTGACGTAGATGGTAAAGCAGCTGTTGGTGCTATAGGTGCACAACCTGCAAAAGCTTTCCATTATTTTGGAACAGTTACTACTCCTGCTTATGAATTGGCTGATGGAGTAACAGCACAATTTGGTGCGGCTGTTTCTACATACAAATATAATTTTGATTCTACTGCTAAGACTTATACTTTATCTGGTAGAGCTGCTTCTGGTTCAGCAAAAGTTATGTATGCTTCTGATGAACTTTCAGGAAGTGTAGCTGCTGATGTTGTTTACAAAGGCGGATTAAAGGCTGATGTAGCTGCTAATGTAGCTTATGATGCTTACTCACTTGATGTATATTATGCAACAGATGCATACCGTGGTGGTTATAAAGCATCTCCAATAAAGAATCTTCTTTCTGCTAAAGTAGTTGCTGCTATTGATCCTGTAACTGTAACTCTTACTGGTAAAAACTTAGTAAACGCTCAAGCTTTATCTGCAAGTGTAGATTTTGCTGCTACTGAAGAACTTGCAGTAACTGTTAAGGGTGAATATACCATCACAGGTGGTGCTTGGAACGTTGGTGGATCAGCCACTTATACAACTGAAGACTACGTAGCTACAGCTGGAACAACTTATAAGAGCACAACACAAGTTTCTCTTAATGCATCAATTGCATCAAAAACACTTATTCCTGGTGCAGAAGTTAAACTCGCTTATGCTGGTGATGACTTAACTTCAGCTAATGCTACTTTATTTGGTGATGAAGACAATGGAGACAAAGGTAAAGTACTTGCTTCTGTTAAAATTGCTTTCTAAGAAATTCTTAACTGAATATCAAGGGTCACCTTCGGGTGGCCTTTTATGTGTC
>SABI01000611.1 GCA_009929055.1 Spirochaetia bacterium
TTTATGAATATGTTGTTAAAGATGAAGGCAAGGAATTGAAAGGCTATTTGCATACTCCTTCTCTTTTAGTTTTGGATGCATGCAAAATGGCAAGTGGCAATAGCGACTTGAAATTTCAGGAGGCTTTGGTTAGTAATTGTTGGCTGGGTGGAGATAAAGAGTTAGTTGAAAAGGATGAGTATAGGGCTGGCTTGTATAAATGGCTCGGAATGCTTATTAAGATTGTTGATGGAGAGCTAAAAAAAGTTTAGCTCTCACAGAGATAAAAAAGCTTAGTACATCAGAATATAACGATATAGCTCGTAAGGTTGTTCAAGATTATAGGGTTATGAGGGCTATAGTGAGATGTGAGCTTAATTATTCTCCTGAAATACTTGATAAAATGAGTATTAGACAATTATGTGAGGCGTACAACGATGTGCTGTTCTGTGAGAGCATTAAGAAAAAGAAGTAGGTTGAAAAAACAATGGCAAAACAAAATGTAACATACGAGATTAGGGCTTATGATAAGGCTTCTGGAACATTTAAGAATGTCGAACTCCAATCAGACAAGACAAAAAGGAGTGTTGATAATCTTAATAAGGGCTCTAAAAATGGAGCTGATGATGCTGGGAGTGCTTGGAGTAAGACTAATAGTGTTTTGAGGGGTACAGCTTTAATTGCTGCAGGAGTTGTGGCGGTTAGAATGGGCTATAACTTAAGTAAAGATGCTGTTATGGCTGCTGCTCAATTGGAGAAATATAATGTTACTTTAAAGACAATGTTGGGCTCTACTTCTGCTGCAAGAGACAGGATGGAGGAGTATTTGGATGTTGCAAAGAAAACCCCATTTGAATTGAGCCAGGTGGTTGAATCTGGTAACCAGTTGCAGGCTATTGGCAGGTATTCAAGAGAAAATTTGGAAATGCTTGGAGACTTGGCTGCTGCAAGTGGTAAGCCAATGGAACAGGTGATGAATGCTTATGCAAAATTGGCTACTGGTCAGAAGGGTGAAGCTGTAAATATGTTTAGAGATTTGTTGATTTCAACAGACGACTGGACTAAGGCAACAGGAAGAGCAAAGGCTAAGAATGGTGAATTGTTGGCATCAACCGAACAGATGATAAAGGCACTCCCTAAGATTATGAAAGAAAAGGGTTTCTTTGGCATGATGGCTTCTCAGGCTGAAACAACAGAAGGGAAACTATCGAATGCCAAAGATGCTGTTTTTACTTTAAGTGCAGCAATTGGAGAGAGACTAAAGCCAAGCGTAGATAAAGGAATAAGTGCTTTTACAAAATGGGTAGGGATTACAGAAGAT
>SABI01000612.1 GCA_009929055.1 Spirochaetia bacterium
GGGAAACATGTCGCCTTGTGGGTTTTTTTCTTTGTCTTTGTCAATCTCTGCAATAAGAGACTCAATATTTTCTTTGCCCATTCTCTTCATTGCGTTAAATCTGCTCTCAAAGCCCAGTCTCATTTCTTGTTGTAATTCTTGAAGGGTCATTAGAGAGTCCTTCGGTAAGGTGTCAGGAATACTGACTTCCGTCTTGTAAAAATCTCTGTTACTAACATCTTCTGGCTTAAAGATAAGTCCTTCAATAAGGGAAATAAGAATAATCATCTTGTTTAGCTCTTCTAAACCTGATTCTGTTAGCTGTCTTTTCAAGCGTGTTTTCTCGATTAGTGGTAAGTTCATAAACTGAAAAGCTACACCACTTGTGTTACTAATGTGCTGTGTTGCCCCTAAAGCACCTTCTGGAATCCCTCCAACCTCACACATTGCGGTTTTAACACTGCTGATGTAAGAGTTACTTGCCGCTAATTCACCCTTTAGTTCTAAGTTCTCAACACGTGCGTCTTTGCTGAGACCTCCCCAGATTTTATTGGCTCCCTTTTCAAGATTACCTATCTTAGCACCATAAACTATGGTAACAGGTGCGGAGTGATAGTCAATAATTTCTGATACATTTGACTTCTTCATATTGAATTCCGTGTTAATGGGGATAATATCTTCTAAGTCACTAACTCCCTGTTGTTTTCCAGCAACAAGACGATTTTTAATTTGAACGAAGGGGATAAGACCATACTTATTTGGAATTGTCACTGGCTCACTAACACCGTCAATTGTAGTTATTTCGTCTTTAGTCCATATCTGTTTATAGACTACTTTTTCTAGTGTTGACTTTTGGAAAAAACCTTTTGCAATCTCACGTTCATACACGTAAAGAATCGTAAATTTTGTGAGCTTATCTCGCTGAATAGAGCTATATTCTGGAATGACATTTTGACTAGGTAAAACGTGTATGGAAAGTCTTCCCAGAGGGTATTCATTATACGGGTCATCTAAGTCTTCTCCCACAGGGGTAAAACTTGGGTGAACCCAGGCGTCACCAGTAACAGATTTTACTTGCCCTATTTCTTGCACTAACGGATACATCTTGTTGTCTTCCCACACATCTTCAAGATATTCAAAAAGGGTTCGATTGTCACTAGTAACAATTTTATCGCCCATAACTTTAGAGGTGGTGATACTAAACGCTTTCCCTAGTTCAAAAGCCACAAAACGCTCTACAAAGGTTCTACAATAATTCTCAGTATATTCTTTCTCACCGACATTGGGTATTTCTTCCCAGTGATACCCCTCAAAATAATT
>SABI01000613.1 GCA_009929055.1 Spirochaetia bacterium
GTACTAGGGAGATTAGAACGGGATCGTAACCAGCAACAGTTCCAGTAGCTGCACCAGCACCACCTAGAGCGACACCAGTACCACCAGAGTTAGCAGGAGCTGCTTCGTCCAACATACCAGAAGCCTTTAGCATTTCGCGTTCCTGGTTTTCTAGAAGAACCGCAGTTACTTCCTTACGATAATTGTCATTAATTTTTGGAGCAGAAGCATGGTCCAATACTGGAGCCCACTTCTCGACTAGTTGTTTTCTATCCATTTGATTTGTTTCCTTTTATTATAGTCTATCTAGGGTTGAAAGATAAGAGCGCATTTTTGGATCTGTTACAGTTACTTTTGCTTCTTCATTTAGAATAGGCTCATCTGTGACAACAGACTCAGTTAGAGGTTTAGCAGTCTTCTTAGAGAAGTAGCTTTCACGAATGGTCTTTAGTTTCTTATCGAAAGAATCTAAACCATCAAACTCTAGATCTTCTACAAGAGCAATAAACTTTTCTTTATCTGTTTCAACTAGGTTGGATGCATAAGATTCAACTAGTTTTTCAGCTTCGCTCTCAAGAATCTGAGTTCTCAATTCCACATTAGAAGCGACAGTTTCGTCTAGCTTGTCGCTGAGGATTTCAACTTGTTCTTGTAGCTCACCAAGTACGTCGTACTTTTCTTCTGGAACATCAATATAATGTTCCTCAAACAAGGACTTCATTCCACCAACAAAACTTTCTAGAATGTCTGACTTCATACCACTTTCAAGAGCAATTTCATTCTGTTCTAACCACTGCTCGACTATATAGCCAAGGTAACCATCAATTTTTTCAGTAAGCTCTTCTTTGAAAATTTCTTTTTCTTCATCTAGTTTAATAGCATAAGCTTCGTCAAGAGCAACAACTTCTTCTCTTACTCTTGTCATAACAGCAGCTTCAAAGATAGTGGCAGCCTTTTCTTTGAATTCTTCTGTTAGGTCTTCGCCGTCAACTAGAGCTTCAATATCTTCTTTGATGCCTTTCTTATTGTCAGGATTATCCCCAGCAATTTTGGTAACATTATCTGTCTTGATAGGATCAATTACATCCTGATCGCCATCTTCAGCATCTTTAGTGTGTTCATTTTCGTCTTTAGTACCCTTGCCACCAATAACCTGCTTGCCAACACGATTCTTATCTTCGTCAGGATTCATTGCTCCACCCTTAGATGGATCATTGATATCAGTAGCTTCTTCTACTTTTCCAGACTCAGCTAAAATAGCTTTAATCTTGCTTTCTATAGTCATTTAGTTATCTCCCTTTGATCTATATTTATTTATAT
>SABI01000614.1 GCA_009929055.1 Spirochaetia bacterium
ATATGATCCTCTCTAATTCTTTGAGGATCCAGCATTTGTCTTCCTCTCTAGGTCTCTACTACAATTTCTTTTTATCCGGCTTGTTGACTATAACAAATTCTTTTTGTATATGATATATTCACTTACCAGCTTTTCCACCACCTCTTGCATCTCAATTTGAAGGTCACTGGCGGTTTTTTGGTCACCTATATCTAACGCTCTCTTAATTCTGGTAAGGAGACAAAGCTCCGTCAAAGTGTCCTGCCCAAGATAAACTCTTTTCTCATGAATGTTCTTCCAATTTACATGGTCAATATCTACACAATCGTTGTCATCATGAAGCTTTCTGCAATCCCTTACTAAATCCATAGTCTCAGGTATTATTCTGTTATGAAGCTCTCTTTCCCATACTCCCAGTATCGCCTGACGGTAAGAATCCAGAGTAGTTTTTGGCATAACGTCATCCCGCATAAATATCTCCAACTTTTCCGGAAACTTGTCAAAGGCCTGAATATTTTCCCAAACTGTTCTTGGCGCCGTTCCATAATACTGATCCCTTTTTTCTTGAGTGTATTCATCAAAAAGATCTTTTTCACTTCTATATGCCCTGTTCTTTTCAAGGTAGAAATCTTCTTCTCCATACTTCTTGCTTAAGGAAGCTTCAAGCTCTTGGGCAGTTTTCCCTATTTCAAGGGCCGCTTTAATTCCATCCAGCATTGCCATATAGGCTGCAGATATAATCAAGTAAGTGTTGCTCTTAGGATTTGGGGCTCTAAGCTCAAATCTTGTAGATAAGGGGTTCCGAGGGTCTCGAACCAGGCCGATCAGTACGGTTCTATTCCTGGATGGAAGCTCCACAGAATGCCCCAAAGAGCTAACAATACAAACAGGAGCTTCATACCCCGGCTTCAGCCTGTTAAAAGCATCGTTTGAAGAGCTTACAAAGGGGTTAATAACTTCGTAATTTTTCAAGATTCCCATGAGTGAGCCGTATCCAACCGGACTAAGGAATTGCTTGTCCCCATTTTTCGGAGAGAAAAGATTTACTCTTTGTCCATTTTTTAAGATGGCGGCAATCCCCATATGTGTATGTTCTCCTGAACCTGCTACTCCCTCAATAGGCTTTGCCATAAATGTTACGTCTAGACCATGGAGGGTGAAAATGTCTTTTATTACATACTTTACTTGGTTTTCATTGTCTGCAGCTTGAAGTGCGTTAGAATATTTCCAGTCGATTTCTAGTTGTTCCATTATGTGGTCGTAATTACCGCTGTTACCCATTTTAGCTTTAACGCCGCCAACTTCTTTATGACCCATCTC
>SABI01000131.1 GCA_009929055.1 Spirochaetia bacterium
ACGTAATGTTATTATTGATTATTTAATGTTTTTATAATAACATAATTCCACTTAAACAAAAACAAGAGGTGGAATATGATAAGAGTAATACTACACGGATGTAATGGCCGAATGGGAACTGTCTTAACAGATCTAATTAACAATATGGATCAGATGAGTGTAGTTGCCGGGGTCGATGTTAATGTTGGAGATAGGGAATATCCTGTATTCTCCTCTTTAGAAATGTGTGATGTAGAAGCAGATGTAATGATTGACTTCTCTTCCCCCCTCTCTCTTAAACACTACATACCTGCTGCTATTAATAAAAAACTTCCAGTAGTAGTTGCTACTACTGGTTTAAAAGAGGAAGAACTTTCCTTATTAGAGAAAGCTTCTTCTTCAATTCCTATTTTCAGATCAGCAAATATGTCTGTAGGAATTAATCTTATTCAACAGCTCTTACAGTCTTCGGCTAAAGTGTTAGGTGATAGATACGACATTGAAATAATTGAAAAACATCACCATTTCAAAAAAGATGCCCCAAGTGGGACAGCACTCATGCTCGCAGATTCTATTAACCAAGTCCTCTTAGAGAAAAAAAGATACGTCCCTGGCCGTAGTGGCAACGACGCCCTACGTAAGAGTGATGAAATTGGAATTCATGCAATTCGTGGTGGTTCAATTGTTGGTGAACATGAGGTAATCTTTGCTGGTCAAGATGAAATCATCTCTATAGGACACGCTTCCTACTCACGGTCAGTATTTGCCACCGGAGCCCTAGCAGCTGCTGCTTATATCTATAAGAGCAAAGCAAAGATGTATAATATGCAAGATATGATAAACGCAACTAGTGCAGTTACCACCATTAGTTTGTTTGAAGAAGAGGTTCTTGTTTCTATTGAGAAACTTCCTAATAATATGAGTAATCTTACTAGAGTCTATGAAGTTCTTGCCCTCAATGATGTCTTTATTGATATGACAAGCCACACTTTCAGCAATCATACCCACCTCTCTATCTCTTTTACTATTAAAGATAGAGATAAAAAGAAAACAAAGGAACTTTTAGAAACGCTCCAAAAAGAACTCTCTTTTATATTCACTATCGATGATACTATTTCAAAAATTAGTGTAGAGGGTCCTGGAATGGAATTCCAGTCTGGTATTGCTTATAAGGTATTTAATATGATGGCAAAGGAAGATATCCCTATTCTCACAGTTACCACAAGTGAAAATAAAATTTCTTATATTTCCCCTACTCACCTTGCCCCTAAAGCAATTAGCATTATTAAGAGAGAATTTAATATATAGGTATGATTAGAACTCTACATCCCACTGAATGTGTGGGATGTAATTTTTTATATGAGAAAATCTATCTTATTCCATTACTCAATTAATTTTACAGATTCGATTAGCCTATTTTTTCCGGTTCTTATCTCTTTCTTTCTTTAATTTATTACTTGCCGCTAGAAGATCTGCAAATGTAGCGCCACTTGATTCGGGAGCTGGTTTGGTATAGGCAGTAGTATATTTTGGATTGGGTTTAGTAGATGTAGGAGTAGGTTTCGTTGATGTGGGAGCTGGTTTAGAAGCAAAGGATTCCCTCCTTTCTCTTCTTTTACTAGGGCGAATGACTTCAATCACTATTTCATAGTCTTCTTCCTTGTGAACTGGAGCTTTCTTTTTTATAATGACTTTTTTTGTTTGTCCTACTGTATTGGTTGTTACTGTTTTCATCTTAACTACTGGAGTAGATATCTCTTTTTTGAGTTTTTTAATTTCAACTTCTTCATAAGAGCATGAAAGGGAGAGACAGATATTATGAACTCTTGAAAGTTCATCAATGCTCTTCATCATATCTCCATTACATGCTGGGCACTTCTTTGCATCACTATAGGAGGGGCTAAAAGATTCATTACTTAATTTAATTTCTCTTACGAGGAGTTTGGTTTTTTCTTTTATATCAGTAATGAAAAGTTCATATGAATCTTCTCCTTCACTAATTGCATTTAGTCTTCGCTCCCATAGTCCCGTGAGACTAGGGGATTGGAGCATGTCTGGGGCAAGACGAACTAGTTCTCTTCCATAAGGGGTCGGCACTAAAGACTTTCCATCCCGTTCTATATAGCGATTACTTATCAATTTTTCAATTATTTCAGCCCTTGTAGCAGGAGTCCCAATTCCCCCTTTCAGCTCTTTTTTTATTTCAGAATCTTCTACGAATCTCCCTGCATGTTCCATTGCAGAGAGGAGCGTTGCTTCTGTATAACGAGGTGGGGGGGTAAGATTGACTTTCTTGGTGCGTACTTTTCCTATTGGGAGCTGATTGGCTACCTGTAGATTACTCATTAATCCATCATCTAAGAGGTCATCACTTATTTCAGACTTTTTGATTTCATCTGGGGCGAAAGCTATCATATCGCGCCATCCGTTTTGTTTTTTTACTACAGATCTACTTTTAAACGAGTAGGAATTGCTTTCTAATGTAATAAAGGTTGACTCATACACATAATCATTACTAAGCACTTGGACAAAACGAAGAGCAATTAAACTCCAAAGAGCTTTTTCCTTTGCACTTAGGCGACTAAGGACTACTGGCTGTTCTGTTGGAATAATTGCATGGTGATCAGTAACTTTACTCTCCACTACGAATCTCCCTAGATCTTCTCTATATCCTTCCTTTCGATACATGTCTGCAACCTGGCCAAATTCTGTTTCACTTAAAGCTTTAAGGCGTAGAGGGATTGTTGCAACAATATCTTGGGTGATATAACGAGAATCTGTTCGAGGGTAGGAGACTATTTTATGTACTTCATAGAGTTTTTGTAGAACATCTAGGGTCTCTTTAGCACTAAAAGAGAGAATTGTATTGGCATCTCGTTGTAATTCAGTAAGATCATAGGCTAAAGGTGGTTCTTCTTTCTTTTCACTTACGTCAATAGAGGTAATAGTAGCATTCGTTGATTCAACTTTTTTAACTATTATAGTAGCTTTCTCTTCACTTTCTATCTTCATCACCTCTTCCCCTTCATACAAAGAAGCACTAAAGAGGCCAAGATTGGCCCTAATTGTCCAGTAAGAAGAGCCAAGAAATGCATCGCGCTCATCTTCTTTTGAAGTAATTAGGGCAAGAGTAGGAGTCTGAACACGACCTGCAGAGAGTTTTGCATCATAGCGACATGTGAGGGCACGAGTAACATTCATTCCGACATACCAATCTGCTGCAGCTCTTGCTTCCCCTGCTCTATATAGACCTTCATACACTTCTCCATCTTGAAGAGAAGCAAACCCACTTTCTATTGCACTTCTTGTTTGGCTACTTATCCAAAGACGTTTAATTTCTTTCGTCCACCCCGCCTTTTTAATAATCCAGCGAGCAACTAGTTCTCCTTCTCTTCCAGCATCTGTTGCAATAATAAGGGTAGAGATATCTTCTCTCTTAAGGAGAGTTGAAATTACTTCATATTGATCTTTTGTCCCTTCCATCACTTCTTGTTCAAGATTTGTGGGGAGCATAGGGAGGGATGAGAGTGACCATCTTCTGAAAGCATCTGCATAATGGGCGGGTTCAGCAAGTTCTAATAGGTGCCCCAAGGCCCAACTTACAACATATCTTTCCCCTTCGATATATCCTTTTTGACTCTTTGTTGCACCGAGAACTTTTGCAATCTCTCTGGCAACGGAAGGTTTTTCTGCTAATACAAATGCTTTTGAACTCATAGATATCTCCAAAATTGTTTAATTCATTAGTCCTCCATTATATTGACAATTGATGATGAAAGTTGCAAGAGGAGAGAGGGATAAAAAATTATGAGGAGTATGCCAAAGAGAGACTTGACGGATTGTAGCCTTGAGGTATATAGTCGAGGGCGTATAAACCTTTTGAAGGAGTCCGATATGGCATATACTATCACTGATGCATGTGTTGCATGTGGTTCTTGTTTACCAGAATGTCCAGTAGAAGCAATTAGCGAAGGGGACATCTACGTAATCGACGCAGATCTCTGCATTAGCTGTGGCGCATGTGTTGACGCATGTCCTACTGGTGCTATTATTCCAGACTAAACGTCTAAAACAATAATAGTGAGCAATAAAGACAGCTTAATGAGTAGGCTGTCTTTTTATTTGTCTTTATATCTATTACAATGAAATTCTTATGAATGATTATTCTTTAACTGCATTTCCTATGATTGTGTTTTCTTTAATAGCCTCAATGTATCTATTCAATGGAGCTTTCTTTCGATTTAGAACTCACATCGCCTTATTTTTCTCTGCATTTATCATGATTGCAATAATCTTTATAGCCTTTAATCAACAAAAGATTGTATTTGCTTTTTCCCTATTATTTAGCTCAATAACCCAATTTTCTTTTTTGACTACCCTCTTAATCTTCTTTCTCTCTATAGGAGGAGTGTTTATTGTTGTAAAATGGGTGCTTCTTATTGCACCGTATATTATTATGATTACTTGTTCCCTAGTGTGTTCTTTAATGATGGGAGAATTTATTTTTGGTGTTGATAATCTTTATGTAATTCTTTTTATATGGGCTTTATGCCTTATTGTTGCAATAGTTCTTTATAGGATGAGAAGGCAAGAACTTCTTATCGTCTCATCTGCTCTCATTGGCTCATATGTTCTTTCTTCTCTGTTTGCTTCTTTATATTATTTCTCTCTCCCTGTACACATTACCCTCTTTATTGGATTGCTGGGGGGTGGATTACTCGTTCAGTTACATACGAACAAACAACTATTAAATAAAAGGAATGATGGATGATTCTAGAACGTGAAAAAGAAATATATAGTGTAAGTGAGATTACTTCCTCCATAAAAACTCTTCTTGAAATGCATTTTACCCATATTGCAGTAAGTGGAGAAATTTCTAATTTTCGACCTGCTAGTAGTGGTCACTATTATTTTCAACTTAGCGATAAAGAATCTACTATCAGCGTAGTAATGTTCAAGTCGAGTGCTTATCGTCTCTCCTTCTCTCCAAAAGATGGAGATAAGGTAGTGGTTAAGGGCTCTATTTCTCTCTATGCTCCAAGAGGGTCATACCAAATAATTGCAACAAGTATGAGTCTAAGTGGAACGGGAGATATCCTCATTCTCCTTGAAAAAAGAAAGCAATATTATGCTAAACTTGGATATTTCGATCAATCGAGAAAGAGAGAACTCCCTAAGGTTATTAAGAAAATTGGCGTCATCACGAGTGATACAGGGGCTGCAATCCAAGATATCTTGCATGTTCTAAATCGAAGGAACAAAAGTATTGATATAGTAATTTTTCCCACCCTTGTTCAAGGGAATACAGCAGATATGATGATTAGTAAACGTATTCGTCAGGCTCAAAGGATGAAAGATCTTGATGTGCTCATTATTACTCGAGGAGGGGGTTCTGTTGAAGATTTACTCCCGTTTAGTGAAGAAGCAGTTATAGAAGCAATTTATGAGAGTAAGATAATTACAATTAGTGCAGTTGGACATGAAATAGATAACTCACTCAGTGATTATGTAGCAGACGTGCGCTCTCCAACTCCTTCAGCTGCTGCTGAAATAGTGAGTTCTTCATCTGATGAGATTTTACAACAAGTCATAAGTAAAAGAGATGAAATGATTAATAGAGTTTCTTATACTCTGAATCTCTATAAAAATAGAATTACCCAGTTTAGTACTGGGTATGTAGCAGAGAAAGTAGAGCAGAAAATTCATCTCATGAGATTAAAAAATGATGATCTTATTACCCAAATGGTTGATTCTGTTTTGAAGAAAATTGCATTAAAAAAACGAGATTATGATGTACTTTTTGCTACCCTTATGGCCCTTTCTCCTTATACGATTCTTGAGAGGGGATATTCAATTGTTACAAAGGGCTCATCCCCTACCCCAATTAAAGATGCTGCTGATTTACTACTTGATGATAATATTGAAGTCACATTCCACAAAGGGAAGGTGAGTGCACAGATACAATCAATTACAAATAAAGGATAAGAGAATGGACTGGGAAAAGAAGTTAGAAAGGATGGGAGAGATTACTTCTCTGTTAAAAGATGAAAAGACATCGCTAGAGGCCTCTATTACGTTATTAGAGGAGGGTGTTGCTATTTCTAAAGAGGTAGAAAACCACCTTAATGAGGCACAAAGAAAAGTAGAAAAAATTATAAACTCAATAGATGATGAAGAAAATGAGTTAGAAACAACTCCATTTACCCATACATCAGTTGATGAATAGAGATACGATTCATTATAATCAATCTTTAGCAATAGGAGCTCTTTTTCATGGATAAGATTATCTTTTTAATACAATGTAACGACCGCAAAGGATTACTTGCTACAATTAGTCATTATTTTTATAGCCGAGGGTATAACATTTTGCATTGCCAGCAACATAGCGATACTGAAGCTAAACGATATTATATGAGACTCGAACTAGATTTAAAGGATTTACATACAACCAGGAAGGAGTTGCAAAGTGAATTTAAGGTCTTTGGAGAATCTTTAGAGCTTACATGGGAGTGTCATTTTACAGATTATCGAAATAAGGTAGCAATTTTGGTTTCTAAAACTTCTCATACTCTTTTTGACCTTCTCTCTCGCTATCATGAAGGGGACCTTCTTTGTGAAATTCCCCTCATAATATCTAACCATCCAGATTTAGAGTTTATTGCTGATCAATTTAGAATCCCTTTTTACTATCTGCCTATTACGAAAGGAAAAAAAGATGAGCAAGAACAAAAGATTAATGCTCTCTTAAAACAACACCATATTGATCTTGTTGTTTTAGCCCGTTATATGCAAATTCTTTCATCAGAATTTACACAAGAATGGTATGGGAAAGTAATTAATATCCATCATGCATTTCTCCCTGCCTTCCAAGGGGC
>SABI01000615.1 GCA_009929055.1 Spirochaetia bacterium
TGCAACTTTAGCAGAAATTGACCACCCTATCATCCAAAAGCTGTCTAGAGTAAAAACAATCTCAACTATTGCGAGTACGTTTATTACAGGATTTCTTGAAAAAGTAAGACCAGATGGTAAAGTTCACCCTAACTTTACATTAACAAGAACTGTAACTGGAAGAACAGCTTGTTCTGACCCCAACGTTTAATGCACTGTTGGACGTTGTAAAAGGTAGTGAATTGCTGGAACACCCTAAAGGCTAGTTGGCTACAACGTAGCTGGAAACGGCAAGCGTGAATGCGCGAAAATAACTAGCATACCTTCCCCCTGTAAGTTTATGGTGTATAATGTGTATTAGATATAATAATAAAGGGGGATAACTATGGGCAATCAGCAGCTAAGGGTCTTAACAGAGGAAGAGGCGTTAGATTCTTTAATAAAGAATGCTATTATAGGTGATGGTTCTTTATGGAAGCACCCAGAGTGTGTGAATAAAAAGCTAATCTTTACTTCCACTACACCAGAGTTACTTCAAATCAAGCTTAATATTTACCCAAAAGTGTTCAGAACAGGGGTATCTTTAGTAAAAACAGACACTCACATGGGAAGGTTTCCAAATGCAGCACCATTATACAGGCTAGCTTCTACTGTCCATGCTCGTATTACAGAACTATCCACTATATCTAGATTCGAGCTTATAGATATGCTGAATCTACACGATTTAGGGCTTTACTACCTTGATGATGGGTCCTGCCATAAGAGGAAGGACACCAAAGGTTCGTGTTTTAGATATAACATAGCATTAGGTAAAACCTTTACCGAAAAAGAGCTTAATTATTTGGGTAAGAGGTTGGAGGACATCTTAGGTTGCTATGTTGGACGGTTTGGACAAGAAAATAAGCCTAAAGGAAAGTTAGGGTGGTATTGGCACATGACTAATGAAGCCGCCAACCTTATCCTTGAAGAAGCTAGGAGCTATAGTGTGCTGCCCCATAAATTTCCTGAAACCTATGTGCCTCGATCTGAAAGATCAAAGTTCAGAGACTATCCCGTAAGGGAGTAGGGGGTTAGCCCCCGAAGTGCTACCACCCTATAGTATAGGGTATGATATAGTCCACTCCTCTTAGAAATAAGAGGTATAAAGGCAACAAATCCCTAGAGATAAGGAAATAAAGAACTTCTTTTATGTGCCAGATGGTTACAAACTTCTTCAATTTGACTTTGCACAGGCTGAAATACGTGTAATAGCCTCCCTAGCTAATGATACAAATCTTATTGGAGCCATCCTTAAAGGTACAGACATGCACAAGGAAGTT
>SABI01000616.1 GCA_009929055.1 Spirochaetia bacterium
TTTTACCTTCTGGTAAATCATACATTTTAATTTGATAAGCCTTACCTTTGTTTGTAAAGAATAATAAATCGCTATGAGTATTGGCTGAGATAAGCATAGTAACAAAGTCCTCTTCTTTAGGTTCTATGTCGATTACCCCAACTCCACCTCTCTTTTGAGTTCGATATTCGCCTGGATCTGTTCTCTTAACATATCCACCTTTTGTAAATACAAGTACTGATTCTTTTTCAGGAATTAGATCTTCTTCGTTAATTGCCTTTACTCCACCTTTTACTATTTTTGTTCTTCTATCATCAGCATACCTTTCTTTAACCTCTTTAAGCTCATCACTAATAACTTTCATTAGTTTTTTGGGACTAGCTAGAAGTGCTTCTAATTCTTTAATCAAAGCTTGTTTTTCTGCCAATTCTAATTCAATATTTTTTCTTTCAAGTCCAGCAAGCTTTTGCAATTTCATTTCCAAAATAGCAATAGCTTGTAACTCTGAGAATTTAAATTCTTTCATCAAGTTAGCTTTAGCTACCGTGGTATCTTTAGATGCTCTAATAACAGCTATCACGCGATCAATATGATCCAAAGCCTTCTTAAGTCCAAGAAGGATATGTTCACGATCTTTTGCTTTTCTTAAATCAAATTCCGTTCTACGTCGAACAACTTCTTCTCTGTGTAATATGAATTCTGAAATCAAACTCTTGAGTGATAATGTTTGAGGTACACCATCTACAAGTGCAACAATATTGAAATTAAAAGATTGTTCTAATTGTGTATGTTTATAAATATAATTTAAAACTTTTTGAGGCACTATTCCATTCTTAAGTTCTATAACTATCCTTATGTCTTTTGTTGATTCATCTCGAAGAGCTTTAACTCCTTCAAGTTTTTTCTCTTGTACTAGATTAGCAATAGACTCTATCAAAGTAGCCTTGTTCACACGATAAGGAATAGATGTAATTATTATATTAAAAGTCCCATTCTTTTGTTCAATTATCTCAGCCTCTCCTCGAGTAACGACACCTCCTCGTCCTGTTGAATATGCATGGATCAAATCTGTTTGTCCATAGACTATTCCACCTACTGGAAAATCTGGACCCTTAACATATTCCATTAATTCTTCTGGATGTGTTGATCCACAATGATCATTGATATTGATACCATTGGGTTCTTCACAAGAGGAACCGCCACCGCTGAGTGTACCGATGATCAAGCCATTTTGGTTAAAAAGAGGTGAACCGGAAGATCCGCCTTCGGTCACCCCGTGACCGTTTTCGGTCTGTGCCCCGGTAATAAGCGTATCGA
>SABI01000617.1 GCA_009929055.1 Spirochaetia bacterium
TAGTTATAGCGTAAGTGGTTCATTGAATTAAAGTGTTAATTTTTCGCTCGTCCGCGAGTTTAAATAATGGACCCGTTATTTCTGTCCCAAAGGGGACGAGGAATCAGGTTGAGGTCTGCCTGTATTCCGAATGGAATAATAGATACTAGTTTTTTATTCAAACGGCTGGGAGATCTCTTTTAAGGAAGAATTCTATCTTGATTTTTTCCCTTGAAGAGATTTCTCAGTCGTTTTTTTTGCGGGAAGACATGTTGAAGACTTACAATCTTGAAAAGTCTTCTCGGAACAGTTCGAGGAGAATAGTTCTTTATTAGAGACATAGGAACGAGCCTATTGTGGTGATAGGTCAAAAGCTACAAAGCAGGAAAGAGATCGATTACTGCTTGTCTGATGAATTATCTTTGGCTATAAGGATAACAAATAGTTAATCTATGCAAAGAGAGAGGTATAGATGAGAGAGATTATGGCCTGAAGTTAATAAATCGTTAAACGTTCTTCTAGTAAGGAGATCGTCTGGAAAGGAAGCTTAACCTACTTCGTTTCCAGGAATGTCCTTACTAACAAAAATTAAGTTATTAAGGATAAGAGGTTAAAGTCATTTGAAAACTAAATAAGCCATTTATTTATTTCTTAGCGATTCTTGCTTAATATCGAGTAATAATCTGCAGATGTATTTTATATAATAGATCTATGGATTATTACTCGATATCTCTCTTTTCTTCTGTGAAAGAAAAGAGAAGGCGAGTAATCGGTGCCTCCAGCCGTTAATTGGGGGAGAGGTGAAGAAGATGGATCTAAAGATGATGGATCGCATTAGGCGATCCGAAGGGGCACTCGTCCTCGATTTCACAGAGGACGTGAAGGGATCGTCAATGTACGCCCACTTGATTCGCAGAGAATGCGAAAAGAGGGGGATAGAGTTGATCCTCCTTGGAGAAGATTATTCCAAGGAAAGGTGTCGAATTTGCGGCCAGCCTTTATCCGATGACAAGAGGTTGATCCATTCAACCGATTGGGAAAAGGATAGGCTAGGGGCCGTAGGGTTCCCAATATGTTCGGGCTGCTTTAGGAAGAGCTGGTGGGCACTGCCGCACTACCTTCCTCTATTACCATGGGAAGAAAAAGAGTAGCTATTTTTTTGGGTTACGAAAATAGTTCCGAAGTTAAGAGATACTTCGATATCAAAAATCTCTTTTTTTATTTTAATTTAATATAATATTCAAAAATAGGAATTGTTTATATCTCTCTTGTTTTATTTCCTATTTATGATATACTATCAGGAATAATAATTAATC
>SABI01000618.1 GCA_009929055.1 Spirochaetia bacterium
TCTTTCTTTCCCCACAAGTTAGCCCATCCAGATTGGTCTTTTGTCTTGATAGCCATTCGCTGAATATCAGTGTAACCCTTCTTGTAGGCTTCAACCGCTAATTTGCTTTCTTTTGTAACCCTATTCTTAGTCCAATAACCGCCTATTGAGCCAAGAAATATTGTTGCACCATAACTAGCTTGTTCCTTTTCTTCCTTAGGTTCAGTCACTTTGCTTAATTCCTTATTATACCGAGACAATGACTCTCTTGCCATCCTGATTGCATCGGCACTTCTACGGAATGTTTCAACCCCGAATATAGACTCATAATCCTCAGCTTTTATCCTTAAGAGCATATTGTGATACTCATTTAGATAATTTATTTGGTTTTGTTGGTATTCTGCTTCCTCTGCGGCTGCGGTTGTAAAAGCCTCAATGGTCTGTGTTATTAAGCTTAATGCCATAGTTACGATACCACTAATCCAACTCCCTGATGTAGCCACGCCTTGACCAAAAGCACCTATAACTTTTCCTGCTGCCCCAACACTATCTGCCGCCTCAGATAATTTTTCGCTACCCGCTATTTCTGCAAACTTCTGCATCTCCTCAGCAGCCTTAGTAATAAGACCTCCCACTTGCTCTATTCCCGCACCAAAGTTCTTTACCGCCTTAGTCTTTTCTGCATCAATTAAGTTTTGTGATAGTTCTTTCTCTTCTTCTGTTACTGCCTTTATAGCTTCCTTAGACAATATCGCTTGTTTTTCAAGGTTCATAAAGCCTTTTACAAAGCCCGATAATGGGTAGTCGCCAATCTTTTGTGATTGCTCCTCCATCTCGTAGATTGTCTTTTGCAATTTGCGGATAGCCTCATAATCGCCTATCATCTTTTCCGCATCTTCAGGCTTAATTCCTTTCGGTAATACAGCCCCTTCTTGCCTTGTAATATATGCAAGTAATTGTTTAGCAGAGGCGATATTCTCCTTCAGCCTTTTCCTTGACATATTAGCAGTATCACCAAATATACGAACAAGTAAGGTAGAATGCTTCATCAGTTCGTTTAATTCAGCATCGTTAATCTCCTTCATTTTATCCTTATAGTTTTTTGCCATTACCTCTAGTTTGGACTCTAACTGAGCCGCACTAATTGAGGCTGAAGATTCTAATAGGGATTCTTGCTCTTTTGTGTACCACTCATCTATATCATTCCTTTGCTCTTGATATGTTCTGTACTTGTCTAGCTGTGATTTATAGAATTGGCTAGTCTGAGATTTATACCTATTCACTTCAGAGGATACAAGACCACCCACTAATGCC
>SABI01000619.1 GCA_009929055.1 Spirochaetia bacterium
TGTCTATTAGTTGCCAGTCTTCATATAATGACATAAACCACATGGAAGCCCATGTTGTAGTATAATAACTCCCACTAAAATGTGGAGGCTTTGCGACTGAGCCAAAAGTAGTATCAATGTGTGTCAAAAAGTCAGCCTCTTTTGACCAAAGTGATAGTGCTTCTTTTAATGTCATTGTCTTAATCTCTGGTATCATCTTCATCACCTTTTGTCAATGTGTCTTTTACATCTTCCATTGATTCAATAACTGTATCTATATTCTTTGACTTAATTGCTCTTATAACCTTTATAACTAATAGACTGATAGTTATTATGGTAGATAATATGGAGGATACAGCCACACCAATATTGATGATGTCTTTTGTCAGCTCAAGAAAATAACTTCCACCAAGAAGAGCAGAAAGGGAAGAAAAGCCAAAGATGGAAGCATCAAGATTAACCTTCATTTTTCTCAATCTCCTCATCTCCTAGTGTATATAATCTCTCTATTGATGCATTTAATTCAAGCCTCACATCAACATTGAATCTAATTGCATCATCGTTGAATGTGTCAATAATCATGTAAATAGAGTCAATAGCTTCTCCTATAGTAGCATTAACTTCTGCAGTTTGTACTCTTTCTCTCTTATTTGTATTAGCTGTCAATATGCCTATTTTAGTTAAAAACTCATCTCTTAGCTCTTTGCAGAGCTCTTGATACTTGTCTGCTGTGAAGTCTGATGCAGTATGACTGACTGCTAAAGTGCCAGCTAAACCTTTCCTCACTAATATGGCTGGCTTGCCTTCGCTCTTTTGAAGTAGAGCTGTCTCAATTGTGTACTTTTCATCTTTGGAGTCAACTTCAATTATTTGAGGATTCTGAGAAGCAACTATATTCTGAATCATCGCTACTTTTGACAAAGTAAACTCAGCAGCCATTGAGGATATAATTGATATCATTGGATGGGCTTGTGGATTAGCTCTTAATATAGCAACATTTTCTCTCTTTTCTAAAAAGTGTGTACCATTATCAGCTGTCAATCTTACATTTGCCATCCTTCCATAAATGTCTCTTGAGCCAGAAGCGTAAGACACTCTAAAGAACATGTTCTTATAGTAGCCTATTTTACCCTCTTCAAATAATATCTTAAATAAAAACTCTGGAGGGATATCATTTGAAGGGAGATTCTTGAATTGCAGACAAGAGCATAACAAATTCATATACTCATTAAAAGTATTAGAATATATTACACTCTTGTCAATAAAAATATCAGAAAAGCTGGTATTCTGCATTAGCAATTATCCTTCTCAACA
>SABI01000620.1 GCA_009929055.1 Spirochaetia bacterium
CAACTGCAAAGGGTGTCATAACCCTCAGACCCATGACTTCAACGCGGGAGAAGAATATTCTGTTTCTCAAATAGTAGAGATGATTAAATCCAACCCACTTCTTTCTGGAATCACTATCTCAGGTGGTGAGCCTTTCTGTCAGCCTATTGCCTGTAGTGAACTTGCCAGAGAAGTGCATAGTCTTGGACTCAGCGTGTGGTGTTACACTGGATTTGACTTTGAAGAAGTTTCTAACAGTCAGCTTATGAGAAATATTGATGTTCTTGTAGACGGAAAGTTTGACGAGTCTTTAAAGTCCGCAGACCTACAATTCAGAGGTAGCAGTAATCAAAGAATAATCAATGTACCTGCAAGTTTAAGCATAGGGAAGATAATCACTATGTCATAACATGGAAGAGCACTCTTAATCGGGTGCTCTTTTCTTTTGTCTTAAAGTGTGTTATTATATGAATATCATAAAGAAATGAGGTGTAGTAATGCAAATAGTCATAATAAATAATGCGTCTAACAATATTGGAAAAGTACTGTATGGTTATTGCAATGGTTATTTTGGAAGAGACTCTTATTCTGATAAAGTAATTATTGCCGAGGGAGACTTGTGGGTAGTAGCAATGCCTGAGTATGGTAAGTACCCAGATACCGCCTGTTTTGACTCTGTAGAAGAAAAGAACAAAAGAATTAAAGAGTGGAGTGTTAGAGAGGAGGAAGATGACTAAATGAAATATGAAGCCTTTCAGAAGATGACTAAAACTCCTTTTAGGAGAAAGCTTCTTAATCTTTCCCGTACTATTAAAGCCTATGCTCTCAGATGTTGGGTCTCAGTCCTTTCCTTTGCCGCAAAGATAGGACTTGTTATTGAACATAGTGTAAACGATGTAAAGTATCAACCTGACTTTAAGGTTACTGTATGTCCCGATATTAAAACCGATAGAATGCTGTTTAAAGTTTCTCGTGCAGGTAGAACAGTGACTTTTACTAATGAGCATTGGTTTAGCACTAAGAAAGGGAAACGAATCCTTACTCTTCTCAGGCGCGAGGAGGTGCCAGGATATGAGCCGCACAATTATGTCACATGGCGCATAATGGTTCCGACTCGCGACGGTGTCAGAGTACCTGTTACGATTGTCCAACGGAAAAATCTGCTCGGAAAGGGTGCTGCGCCAGTTCTCCTTTTCGCCTACGGAGCCTACGGCACGAACATGCCGGCATACTTCGACCAGTCGAAACTCGTGCTCCTTGAACGCGGTTTCATATTTGCGATGGCGCATGTCCGGGGCGGTTCGGAACTCGGC
>SABI01000132.1 GCA_009929055.1 Spirochaetia bacterium
CCCTATTGCAAAGTAGTGAATAAACCCTACGATCATGTGGTCAGGCAATACAGCTTTTAATCCTTGAATAGCAATTAAAATGATAAGGCCAATAATAAAACGACCTATTTTTTTTACTATTGTGCCATCTGTTTTGTAATCAAGAGATTTCTCAGCTAAAGAAAATCCAATATACCCACCACCTAGTAGGCTTAACAATTTAACTACATCAGTATATCCAATGGGGTCACTAATTCCCCCTTCAATAGTGAATACAAGGATGAAAGCTAATAGAGAACTTATTACACCAACTATCATGGTGAAAGAGATTAAAGTTGCCTTGTTATCGTATATTTTATCAAAAATAGGGTATAAAAGGGCGGTTCCCCCAATTCCTAAGGCAAGTCCTGCAAAGACATCAAGGGGCCAATGAACTCCTAGATACATCCTTGAGATTGCTACAAGTGCGATAGCAAGAGCACTCAAGATAGAGATAATTCTCTTTTTGAAAGTATAGGAGAGAGAATAGTAGAATGAAGCAGCACCGGTTGTGTGTCCTGAGGGGAACGAATACCCTGTTGCTGTTTGAACTCTTTTGCCTTTAATTTCTTCAATAACTTGAAAAGGCCGTGGAGCCTTTACTAGTGCCTTTATTACCCCCATTGCAATATCGACAAATGCAAGGGCAGAGAATATAGCAAATCCTTTCTTTTTAGAATAGTTCCATATGAAATAAGCTACAACTATAATAAATATAGTCTCTTCTCCAAGCATTGTAAGTAGATTCATAAGAGTATCGAGAAAAGGGGATGCGATAGATTGAAAAAATTCCATAATACTTAACTGCATATATCACCTTCTTTAATTAAGATGACTTGAGTATAACAGATAGTGGTCTTAACAGGCAATAAGATACACTTATGGCAATAAGTGTAAATAAAAAAAATATTGAAGAGGTATTGACAAAAAACTTCTTACGGTGTAATTTCTCCATGCTACTCACGAGGGTGTAGCGAAGCTGGTTATCGCGACGGCCTGTCACGCCGTAGATCGCGGGTTCGAGTCCCGTCACTCTCGCCTAAACTGCTCTGGGGTAATTCCTAGGGTAGTTTTTTTTTATTTTTTCGGATAAGAAGGAACATATGAAAATATTAGTAGGCATGAGCGGAGGAATAGATTCTTCGGCAGCAGCGTTATTATTACAACAAGCAGGGCATGAAGTAATTGGGGCCACGATGTCCTTATATAACCCAAATAACCCTATTAGTTCCAATATGAGCGGCTCTGCATGTTTTGGTCCTAGTGAAAAACACACCATAGAAGAGGCAAAAGCTGTATGTGAAAAGTTGAAAATTCCGTTACATATACTCGACTGCTCAGCTCAATATGAGAAATTTGTCTTAGATAATTTCACTAATGAATATAAAGAGGGACGAACCCCAAACCCATGTGTCTTGTGTAACTCATATATTAAATTTGGGGCACTATTGGATGAAGCAAGAAAAAAACAGATAGATTTTGACTACTACGCAACAGGCCATTATGTGAAAATTGTCGAGATCAATAATCGTCTCGCTTTAGCTATGGCAGATGATGCTAAGAAAGACCAAAGCTATTTCCTTTACCGATTACGACAAGATCAGCTTAGTAATATCATCTTCCCATTAGGGGAAATGACTAAATCTCAAAGCCGTGAACTTGGGATGAAGCATGGTTTTTTTGGCTCTGAAAAGAAAGAAAGCCAAGATTTTTATAGTGGAGATTATGTAGAACTCATTAATTGGCCCGATAAAGTTGGCCAGATTTTCTCTTCTAGTGGAAAGCTATTAGGTTCTCATAATGGGTATTGGAACTACACAATAGGACAGCGTAAAGGGCTTGGCATTTCAGCTGATAGACCTCTTTACGTCCTTAGTTTAGACTCTTCAACCAATACAGTAGTTGTTGGGTATGAAGAAGAGACCTATACCCATACCCTCATTGCTCACAGCCCTTCGTGGATGGCTATTGAGCGTCTCAATGAACCGATAGAAGTAATTGCTAAAATTAGATCTACTTCTAAAGGAGCTCGTGCAATCATACGGATGGAAAAAGAGGGGAGAGTGAAAGTTTCATTCGTTGAAAAGCAACAAGCAATCACAAGCGGACAATCGGTAGTCTTTTATAATGAACAAAAAATTATCCTTGGTGGAGCTATTATTGCTTAATACTTTTCATTGTGGTTAAATCAAAAGGGAAAGAGAATCAGATAAGGAGCTATTTTATGCGAGTAATAATTCAAGATGATTACAAAAAAATGACTATTTGGACAGCAAAATATATTGCCGATGCAATAAATTGTTGTAAAGCACAGAGCAAGAAAGAATTTGTCCTCGGCCTACCAACAGGCTCTTCTCCTATAGGGGTCTATAAAGAACTTATTAAAATGCATAAAGCAGGAGAGGTAAGTTTTAAAAATGTTGTCACCTTTAATATGGATGAATATATTGGCCTTAATCCTGATCACCCACAAAGTTATCATGCGTTTATGTGGGATCATCTCTTTTCTCATGTAGATATCCCTAAAGAGAACGTCAATATCCCAGATGGCAATGCAAAAGATATTGAAGCAATGTGTAGTGAATATGAAGCGAAGATAGCAAGCTATGGTGGAATAGATTTATTTCTGGGTGGAGTTGGAATTGATGGCCATATTGCCTTTAATGAACCATTCTCATCTCTCTCTTCTGGTACTCGAATAAAGAGTCTCACTCATGATACAAAGATAGCAAACTCTCGCTTCTTTGATAATGATATAACCAAAGTCCCATCTACTGCAGTAACTGTAGGGGTAAAGACTATTACAGACTCTAAAGAAGTAGTCCTCCTCATTAACGGGTATGCAAAGGCAAAAGCACTATGGGCAACAGTAGAGGGCCCTGTAAGCCACACCTATACCTGTAGTGCCTTGCAGATGCATCCTAAAACAATCATCGTATGTGATGAAGATGCTACAGTTGAATTAAAAGTGGGGACCTATAAATATTTTAAGGACATAGAACAAAAAGAACTACTTCCTTAATCCTTTCTGAGTTGCTACTTTAAGTAAAAGAGATGCATTGTCACTCATTATTGTGTCTACCCCCATATCATAAAGGGTATGCATCTCTTTTTCATCATTAATAGTCCACACCATAATTATTGCCCCTCTTTTATGGAACTCTTCAATAAAGTTAGGAGTTATAACCTGTATCCCCCACTGCTTTACAGGAACTTGGAAAACAAGGGTTCTTGATGAAGAGAATTGTGTAGGAAGAAGGTGTAGCTTTTGCCTAAGAAGTAGTGATAATACCTCGACTGTAGTGACGCTTGTGAGGATGGAGGGGGTTTTTTCTCTCATTGTTTGTAGATGCGCTAAATGAAAAGAAGCACATAATACTCTATTCTGGGCATGATGAGAATCAACAACATCAGTAAAAGCTTTTACAATTGCTGGGTTCTTACTTTTTAAATCGACATTAAAACGCTGCCCTTTACATGCTTCTAAGGCTTCATCGAGTGTAATCATCTTCACCCCTTTGCCTCTGAAAGGATGAGAGAGCCCCCCATCAGTGGTGAATGTATATCCAGCATCGAGAGCTTTTAATTCAGCCAAGGTATACTCTTCTACAAGACCTGTCCCATTTGTATTTCTTTCTAAGGTATTGTCGTGCCAGATGACAACTTTTCCATCTTTCGTAAGATGAACATCTGTTTCAATGACATCAACACCCATCTTTGAGGCAGAAAGGAATGCATCGAGGGTGTTTTCTGGAAAAGAGTGAGAGTCTCCCCTATGGGCAACTACTCGTGGCCTTGGTTCTAAAAATGGTTCATTCATTATTGTACCTCTTCTTTAGTGGTAGAAATATCTTTGTATACTTTTATTTTAGCTATTTTCTTAAACATCTTTTCTATCTTAATTGCCTCTTTCTCACTTAATGTTGCCCTTGCAAGGATTTCTAAAAAGAATCGTTTCACCTCTTCTTGCTCATTTCCTTTATAATACCCAATTGATTCGAGAGATTGGGTCATACTATTACTTACTTCATCAATTCGTTCATTCTTAATTTGTTCGAACCCTTTAATATCGTTTAAATTACGAAAAAGGGTATAGGTGATTACCTGTACTGCTTGAGCTAAGTTTAATGAGCCAGCAGAAGTTGCAACTGAAGGAATATTAACCCCCATGTGGCACAGATTAAGTTCCTTCTCTGTTAATCCATCAGCTTCTCTTCCAAAAACTATTGAAACTTTTCCTAATCCTGTTTGACTAATCCTTTCTGCCAGTTGTTCAGGTAGAAGTGAAAAATACTTTCTCTTCTTACCCCTTCTTCTTGAAGCTCCCACAACAAGGAGGCTTTCACTAATAGCCTCTTCTAAACTTCTATAGCGGGTATGGTGTTCCCAAATGCTAAAAGCATGGACAGCAAGAGTTCTGATTCGCTCTTCATCATATACTTTGTCTCCTATGATAGAGAGACGAGTCATCCCCATCGTTTGCATAGCTCGGCAGGTTGAGCCAATATTTGCCCCATCTTGTGGTTCAACTAAAATAATTTCAATTCTCTCTAAAGGGTTTGTATGTTCCATAGTTTATCTTGATAACAGATATTGCCTTGTTTTCCAAGCTGTCATATAGTAAGGCATGGTAGAAAAACCACAAATCGTAAAAGATGGTAAGAAAACAGCTCTTTATATTATCGCTGTAGTCCTTGTTCTTGCTGTGTTCAAGCTAGCAGAATCTGTCTTACTTCCCCTCATCATCTCCTTTTTCATCTTTCTTTTATTTAATCCTATGTTAAATAGAATGGAGAAGATGAAAATTCCCCGTTACTTAGGTGTCCTTATTGTTATGGTACTTTTGCTTGTTGGTCTTTTTGTAGCAGGGTGGTTCTTTTTCTTCTCAATTGATCGACTAGTTCAGCGACTTCCGATGTACATACGAAGATTCTCTGTTATCGATATATGGCTCTCAGAAAAGCTTAATCTTGACTCTGGTACAAGTTTCCTCTCAATTTTGAATTTTGACTGGGCAGGAATCATCCTCTCATCCCTCTCGAGTCTCTCAGGAAGAGCTATCTCTGTTGTCTCTCGAGCTGGTCTTATTTACATCTTCGTCCTTTTTCTTCTACTTGAGCGACAATCACTCATTCCAAAGTTGAAAGTAGCAATCCCTAATGGCAAAGGGATGAAAGTTGCTGTGATGTTTGAAAGGGTAAATAGACAGATATCACGGTATTTATTACTAAAAACGGTAATAAGTTTAGCAACAGGTGTTTTATTTTATCTATCTTGCTTGGCAACAGGACTCGATTTTGCCCTCATTTGGGGTGTTCTTGCTTTTATTTTCAACTTTATCCCTAGTATTGGCTCCATTATTATCACCGCTTTGACTATGGTAATGGCTCTCTTACAATTTTTCCCTAATTGGGCAAATATTCTTTATGTAGCAATTTTGATGATTTCTATCCAAATGGTTCTAGGGAATATTCTAGACCCTCGCATCCAAGGTATACAACTTAATTTATCACCATTTATCATTCTCACTTCTCTCACCCTCTGGGGCTATATTTGGGGAGTTGCCGGAATGTTCTTAGCAGTACCTATTATGAGTATTCTCCAAATTGTGTTTGCCAATGTGAAGAGTCTTAAACCTTTTGCCGTCCTCGTGGGAAGTGGCAGAAGCTATAGAAAAGTTCTTGCTCAAGAACAAAAAAGAAATAAAGAAAAAGCTCGACGCCAAGATGAAAGAGAAAAAAGAAAAGAGGCTCGAATTAAACATGCTCATGAGCATGATGATACAGAGTCTCCTGCATGATGCAAGATGATCAATTTCCGTGCATTGATTACTATTCTTTAGAGCGAGTACAACAACTTTCTTTTATTACCTCTTTTAGCGACTTTATTTGGGATTGGTATGAATCCAATAAAAGAAATTTTATATGGAGAGATACAATAGACCCCTATCACATACTTCTCTCTGAATTGATGCTCCAGCAAACCCAAACTGAGCGCGTTGTTCCAAAATATAATTTATTTCTTGAATTGTGGCCCACCCTTTTTGATCTGAGTGAAGCATCTCTAGTCGATATTTTACATGCGTGGAAGGGGTTAGGGTATAACAGAAGGGCAAAAGCTTTACATACCATAGCAAAAGAAAGTGAGAGATATAATTATACTCTCCCAGATAATGAAGATTTTTTGCTATCCTTGCCTATGATAGGATCCTCTACATCTTCTGCTATCCTCTCTTTTGCTTATGAAAAAAAATCACTCTATCTAGAGACAAATATTAGACGCATCATTATTCATCACTTTTTTGATTCGTGTGAGAGAGTACGAGACAAAGAAATTATTAAAATTTTATCTGAGCTCATAGAAATCCAACATGACTTTAAGAATTGGTATTATGCTCTCATGGATTATGGGGTAGCACTTAAAAAACAAGGAATCAATCCAAATACAAGGTCCTTTCACTACAAAAAACAATCTCCTTTTGAAAACTCTAACCGCCAAGTGAGGTCTACTCTTTTATTCATTATTACCCAAGAAGGAATACAAAGAGAAATTGATTTGATTAACAAATCCCCATTTGAAAAAGAGAGAATTCTCATTGCCCTTGAATCATTGCAACAAGATGGTCTATTAGAGAGTGTTGTAAGAGAGGATGAAGTTAGCTACAGAGTTCCTCATAGTAAATAAATACAATCGCTAGCCTCAACAAAAAAAGACCTACTCGAACGAGTAGGCCTATCAATCTATAATTATATGTTTAGGAGGGAAATTTAATCTGCTACAACTTTAGCAACAATAGTTCCTT
>SABI01000621.1 GCA_009929055.1 Spirochaetia bacterium
CCTTCAAACATAGGCAGACTTGAACTTTTGGAGAATGATAAGAAAGCTCTTGAGAGACTTAACATAGCTGAACAGAATGATGAGCCTATTATAACTGATAGCTTCTCTGACCCAGATACTGGACTTCAGTTCATTATTACAAAAGGTAGGGATGAGAAGAATAAAGTTTTCACCACCATTACTAAGAATGCTTTTGAGCCACCAAGAGGGGCAAGGCCTGCTGACTATGGTAGACATTATGAAGAGTTTCTTCAATCTCAGAAAGTTTCTGATGAAGTTCTACAGAAACTCTCTGAAATGGACTCTCTAACATCTCAGTTTAGAAATGTTTATAAGAGATCTGATTTTGATCGTGCTCTAGAAGCTCTTCAGATGTTTGATGAGAAACATGGTTTCAATACATTTGAAAATGATGAGTTCATGGAAATTGTAGAAGAGATCAATGGTTATTATGATGCTGAGTCTACTACTTCTAATGAGTCTCAATCTCCAACTTTTGATGTCTATGACATGACAAGAGAAGAGTTGAAGGCTTATATTAAGGAACGTGAGCTTCCTATTAAGATTGTTAGTTCTATGAGTGATGACATTATTAGAGAACTTATTATCTCTATGGAGTCTCCAGCTGAGAACTATGAAGATGACCCTTCTAGAGATAGTGGAGAGATATCATCTTCAGAAAGTACAGACACTTCTAGTGAACCCAAGGAGTCTGTAACATCTGAACAAGGGACTACAACATCAGATCTTGAAAAGAATTTTGAAGCTCAAGCTAAATCAAACCCTGCTGAAGTTAAAATGACTATAGCGGAGAAGATTGCATTAATGAAGAAAAATCAAGGTAATAAGTAATGAAAAAGCCAATTACGATTATATCAAATGATTGGCACTTAGCTGAGTCAAACCTGGAAGTTATTCCAGGTTTGGTTCTTCAAGAAATTGAACTAGCAAAAAGATTAGAGATCACTACTTTAGTTGGTTTAGGAGACTTCTTCCAAGAGAGAAAGGCTCAAAAAGAAGCAGTCTTAAACACTTTTAAGAAGTGTCTAGACTTAATTCATGAAAATGGGATGAAGTTAAAGAATTTCTATCTGCTTGAATATTTTTATTACTTTGGAGCATTAGCATATTACCGCATTGGAGATATTGAAAATTATCAAAATTCCCTGTTGAAATGTTTCGTCACACTACATCTTGAGGGTAATGAACACAAGATTCAAAAGTTTACTGGAATGATCAACAGTGATTTCAACATCAACTTTTCAGATTTCGTTATCGAACACTATCAATC
>SABI01000622.1 GCA_009929055.1 Spirochaetia bacterium
GCTTACCTCTATCTCCCTTTTTTTGTTCAGCAAATTCTTCATCTGTCATATTCTTTAGCTCATAGAGTGCATCATGTAGTTTCTTTTCTTGGTCTCTTAACTCTTTTAAGTAGTTTAGCTTTGCCTTACTTAAAGAATTGCCTTCAAATTTAGTTTCTTTATTTTTCATATTATTGACAAACTCCTTATCAATCTTTTCTATTTTATCTGCAAAGTTTTTATAGACATCTGCATGGTCTTCATCATCTTTAGCTAGTTTACGCACGGACTCTGCCAATACATTCTTTTTAGCACCCTTTGATTCGTTTAGATGTGCTACTGCTGTCTGGAAACTTGGATTATAGACGAAATCAAATGACATGAGTTCAAAGGAATCTGGAACAATAGCTTCTACCTGTTCACCATTTGATTCTGACATCATACTTTCACCAAGTGCTCTAGATGAGACACCTAGTAAATCACCACCACCAAATTGCTTAGCATAGTCTAAGAATGTCTTGACAATACGACCTTGTGGATTATTTAGAATATGTGCTGAACCATCCCATGAGCCATCTTCATTTCTGTTGATGTCATACCAAGCAATCGCTGCTTCTTGCAACAATAGCTCTGCACGATTATCTAATGGGTGATCTACACTGCCAAATAATGTAGAAGGTTTTAATTTGCCACTTTCATCTAGGAACTTACCACCCTTGCCAAAGGCCGTGGGTTGTGCCCAGACTTCTGGTGCATACTTTGTCCGATTCTGACTGATCATATTTTCTACAGTCATCTTTTTTACTGAGAATGAACCAAGTATTGGACTGTCCTGTTCTGCAGACTTTTTATAAGATTCTACAATTCCTAAATTAAATTTACGTTCTTTAAATATTTTTTTATTCATATTATGACTCCTTATTCTAAAGTGAAGCGGTGTGGTCTATTATATCTAAACCCTGTGACCTCTACAACATCTGTAGCATCATGGTGTCTAAACTCTATAATTAGTTTGCCATTGACAATATAAGCTGCCACATCATCAAGACCACGATAAGAACTTTTATAGTCTTCATACCACTTAAATATGTCAGTCTCTTTTTCAGTATGAACACTAGATGAGCCATTCCATCGATTATTCTGCTTTTTAAGTGAGAAGCTTTCAAAACTTTGATTGAAGAGATTCATATAGTAGACTTCTTGTTCTCTAAAATCTTCTGCAATCCAATCATAGGCCCATTCCATAGCTTCTTGTTCTAAGTCATATGGGTTTGCTTCTTCCTGTTCTTCATCACTTAAGTCTAGTGTAT
>SABI01000623.1 GCA_009929055.1 Spirochaetia bacterium
CCAATCATGTGAGCATTTCGAATCTGGATTGGCATTTCTTCCAGAATCAGATGTTTACTCAATTCCCCTGCAAGCATGTCCCTTTGTGTAGGGAAACGTTCGCTTGGTTTGTTCGCATTATTAAAGAGTAGCTCTTCATCTGCTGATCCTTCGATAATTTCTTTGCAGTTTCGAATTAAGGACTGCACTCCTTTATACTTTAGTTCTTCATTGCGATTCATTACACCCTCCTTCTCTAACTAAGACTACTATTATAACTCATTCGAAGGCGGATGTCAATATAATTTTTCTCTTAGATATCGTATTTTGATCTGTGCTAAGAAAATTGATCAGAATGTCAAAATTTTATTGACACCACCATAACTTTTATATAAGATATACACATAACTTAAGAAATTTGACAAGGAAATAAAAATGAACACTGAAATAACACAAGACCTACTAAGAACTTACTTTGAATATAAAGATGGAGAATTGTTTTACAAACCAACTTATAAAACCCCCGTGGGAAGAATATCCAAAAAAGCAGGTAAATCCGCCAGACTAACTCCATGTAATGGGTACTATCGTATAAATGTACCAAGAATAGGTGTACAGAAAGAACATAGGATGATTTTCCTATACCATGAAGGATACCTACCAGAAGTAGTAGACCATATTGATAGGGATAAAGAAAATAATAGGATAGAGAACCTTAGGGCATCTAATCTTCAGGACAACGCTATTAATCGCTCCATAAGTAAAAGTAACACCTCTGGCATTGTGGGTGTCCATTATGATGAATCGTATGGTAAGTGGGTTGTAACGTATAGGGGTAAGTACTTTGGAAGATTTGATACCAAAGAAGAAGCTGCCGAAGTTAATGCTAATGTTCGTGCCCTTGATCAAACCCGTATAAATAGTTGATTATCTAGTACCATACATCTCCCAATAAAAGCAAGCAAATTTTTTATTTAAATGCAATATCATAGGCTTATTTAAAATTGTAGTTGCTTTCTCCCACATATATTGGTATAATATATTTGTAAGTTGATAAACAAGATCTTTTTGTTGATCCTCTGTTAGAAGCAAAGTACACTATAGGAGTGTTATTTATGGGAAAAGCACGTCAAAAAAGAGAGAACCGCAATGGTTCAAGAAAGCGTGGCAACAAGTACGAGAGTAACGTAATTCAAGCAGATTTCTCTGGTGATTACGCCAATCCAGTTGCTAAATCCCTAGTTGGTAAAAACCGTGAGCAAAAATCATATATCAATATGATCAAGAACAACACAGTGACTGTGGGTAT
>SABI01000624.1 GCA_009929055.1 Spirochaetia bacterium
AAACAATTTATGTTGATGGATATGAGTCTCATAGATGGAAGAAAGATGGTGTGAAAACTATCAATATAAAAGGTTAATTATGGAAAATATAGATAGAAACAGGCTTTTAACAAGGGAACAGCTTATCGGGGCGACGATAGCAATACTAGACTTCTCTACAGGGAAAGAACAACGTGTAGGTGAGGATTGGACAAAGTATAACAATATACCAGCTTCACAAGTGATAGCGCCTGTGGAGGCTATTGGTGTTGAATATGACAGGGCAAGGAATTTATTAAGGGACCTGAAAAGGAAATACAACTATAGCTTATTGCTTGATGTGGTTGGGAAGCTTGATGTAAAAGAAGTTGATGAGTTCTATCATAAAGGGTGGTGGCAAATTAACATGAATTTCACAGTCGAAAATTGCCGCAAGAAATTTGGTGTTGATGTTGAAACATTTGCATGGATGATGAGCTGCCCCCCTTTACGCGTGGAGAATTATGAAAATTTTCATGAATTTACAAGTGAACCATCTCTTATTTATGCCTTTGAACAAGTGGCTAGTATTGATCCTCCAAGAATTGATGAATGGAGACGAAAATTCAAGCGAGCTTTCAAAGAACATCAAAGAGTCAACAAAAGGGGTCGGTGGAAGGAAGATTAACATTCCACAAAATCTGGTCTGAACAATGGAAACGCTTCCATAAAGGCTCTAAATGGGGGTGCGAAATCAAATTGATATTTTTGAAAATGTCTTATCTATAAAGCCCCATTTTGTTGACCTTACCAATGAGCAAAAAGTGTCAAAAAAAACAGTACCATAAAGATACTGTTTTAGACAGGCAATAATTATCATATCTTATCTATGGTTTTTCCATCTTCTAAGATATACCCATCGAAGTCTGTTGTTTTATAAGCCCAACCTCCTTCTATAGTTCCCCACATATCACGCTCAGGTGAAAACTCGTCTTTTATTGATTCAAAGAACTTTACAGTATCACCATCTTCTACTTCTGAAAGCATCCGAGGGTTTACCGACAATACAGTATCATCTTTTACTATCCTAAGTGTTCCATTGCTGGTTTTTGCAACTTCTACTTTCCCAAACCCTGTTTCCAAGTGATTGATTTTTGGTATTGGGATGTACCAGCTTGTGTTATTATTTTTGTCTACTAATTTAATAATCATGTTCTACCTCTCTATCTGTCTTTGTATGCCTGTCTATAGATAGTATACTCCATATATAGAGTAAAAACAATAAAAAGGGGAAGTCACCTTAGTGGCCTCCCAACTCCTCCTACATCA
>SABI01000625.1 GCA_009929055.1 Spirochaetia bacterium
AAATAATAATAAGACAAAGGTTGAGAGTAGTATTACTCCAGCTCTCTTTAAGAAGATAAAGCAAGTCTTCTTAGGTCATTATCATGATGCCCACTCCCCAGCAGTTAACATTCATCATTTGCCCTCCCTACAACAGAATAATTTTGGTGAAAATAAGATAAAAGGGTTTACTGTTTTGTATGAGAATTTAGAGACAGAGACTGTTATCTCAGACTTTCTTTCATATGAAACTATACAGATTGATGCCCCACTACTTACTACCTCAAAGATAAGGGAGATTATAAGTTCGTTTTCACCTGAAAAAGGGTTTTTAAGACTTAAGATCTTAGGTCAGAGTAACATAATTAAGTCCTTAGACTTAGAAGAAATGAAGAGAGTTGGGATAAAAGTGGTTCCTATTATGACTGATGTAGGGACTCAAGGAGAGGCTATTGTAAAAGTGGACTACTCAGATTCAGATAGTTTACTTGAAGTTTTTGGTACATTCTGTAAAGAAAATGATCTTTCATTTGAAATTGGTGTATCTTATATTAAGTCTGTAATTTAAGATGGAATACTTTGAACAAAAAGTAGTCCCTAGCTTTAAGGAGGTTGAGGGACTTGTTACCCAAGAAGAGTTTTGTGATAATTCTAAGTGTGAAGAAGAATCTGTTGATTGTGGTGACTGTATCTTTAGCTGTACTTTTTGTAAAGATAGTGACTTATTTCACAGATGGTTAGAAAAACATAAAAAAGAGAAAGAAGAAGAAGATGAACAGTAAAATTGAAGCTGCTATAAGTAGTATTGAAAAGAGATATGGTAAAGGTTCAGTTATTTCTTTTGATGGAGAGAGAGATTATACTATCCAGAGAGTTACTTCTGGATCTCTATCTCTAGATAGTTGTTTGGGTGGTGGGTGGCCAAAAGGAAGAATTGTTGAAGTCTATGGGCCAGAGTCTAGTGGTAAGACTACTCTTGCATTACATGGAGTAGTTGAAGTACAGAGAACAGGAAAAGCTGCAGCCTTCATTGATATGGAACATAGCTTTGACCCTGTTTATGCAGAAAATATTGGAATTAGTCTTAGTAAAGACCTTTTCATATTTGCTCAACCTTCATCAGGAGAAGAAGCTCTTACAATTGTTGAAGAGTTACTTAAGACTAATGAAATTGGGATTATTATTGTGGACTCTGTAGCTGCTATGACCCCTCAAGCTGAAATTGAAGGGGATTTTGGTGAGTCTAAGATGGGTCTTCATGCTAGACTAATGAGTCAAGGTATGAGAAAACTTACTTCTCTTGTAAGT
>SABI01000626.1 GCA_009929055.1 Spirochaetia bacterium
ACTTCTGTTAAGATCTACAGGACTACCAACTTTGATGTTTCCAAAAACCTCGTTTTCCTCAATGCTGGTAGGTAGTTTATCAAGGTAAGACTCTGTCTGACTCCCTCTGAAATAGTCAAATCTGTGAGCAGTAAAGCTTGCTTCATAAAAGAGCAAAGGTTTGATTGAAAAGTCCTGCCTTAAAGAGAGCGAGACCCCTGTGTAGAACTTACCCAGATTCATATCCATGAATACTTTCCAGGGGTAAAGGCTAAAGTGTCTGTATTCAAGTCAAATATACCCCTGATTAAGAGACGAAGATGAGATATTACCCCCGATAGAGATTCTGAAAGGCTGTCTCTCACTTAGTCTGATAGTCATATCAAAAAGAGAGTCTTTATTCATCCTTGCTGTTGGATAAAAGGTGTTTACATAACCGGAGGCTACAACTCTGTTGTACCCTCTCTTGAGCATTTCAAAACTGACCGGTTCTTTTTTGTGATTTGTAAGAGTATTTATTATAAACTCTTTCTTCCCTTTTTTGAGAGTATCAGGGATGATGTTTATATTGTCAAATATTACCTGAGGAGTCTTAAGTCTGAAAGCAAGTCTTTTTTCTGAAAGCTCTTTTGCGCTTCTTCTCTCTCTTACCCTCTGAAGTATTTCAGGCATACTTTTCATTGCCAGCTCATAGCCTTTTTGCACCATTGCATCCAGCATTTCAAAATCCAGAAGCCCGACATTTGTGTAATCACCATCAATAAGAATCCCTTTTTCCGGAGGTATGTTATAATCGGTTTCAACCATCATCATGTTTTCCAGCTGAGCCAGCAGGTCATCAGTATCCGGCTCTGTGGGATTTGTAGAGCATTTAGCACCAATTATATAGTCTGGATTAAAATCCTTAACCATTATATCCCACGGAAAATTATTGTAGAAGCCTCCGTCAAACATAAGCACAGAGTCAATCATTATTGGTTTGAATGCAAGCGGGAAGGTCATGGATGCCCTTATAGCCTCTCCAATCCCTCCCCTCCTTAAAACATAGGGCTTTTTGTTTACGATATCTGCAGAGACACACCTGAACGGGACCATCAACTTGTTAAAATCATATTCCGCAGCAGCTGAAGATGATGCAAAAAGCTGTATGAATGCTATATCCATAGGGTATGGGGAGATCAGGTTGGTTGGCAGGGTGTAACTTAATTTTTTCTCTTTTCTGCTAAAATTAAATGTGGCTCCAAATAGCTCAGGAGTAGCATCTCTTCTGTAAATATGTGTTTCATACATCTTTTCAGACTGACCC
>SABI01000627.1 GCA_009929055.1 Spirochaetia bacterium
TTTGTATATGTAGGACTTTATCCTATAAACACAACAGATTATGAGCCTCTTAGAACTGCATTAGAGAAATTAAAAATAAATGATTATTCTCAAGTAACTCTTGGTATCGTTTTTCATTATCTCCTTTGCAAAATACAGTAGAGGTATTAAATACTTTAGCCCCTTTATGCTTAATAGCTCCTCTTGAGGCTAATTCATCCTTTCTAGCCCTCGTAGAGGCACTAGATGTAAGGAGGTATTTACTACCTTTGAGAGCAGATGCTTCCTTGTATTTACCTTCACTTATAAGCCTTCGTTGTTCATCTTTACGGATAGCTGCAACGACCTTTTCGTTAAAGTTTTTGACTATATGAAAGTAGTCATAAACTATATCAAGGTGAGGACATTTCTCTTCAAAAGCTTCTTGGAAATCAGAGTTCATATCACAAGCTACAGCAACAACTTTATCCATCCAATCTAGGCCTACGTGGTTAATAAAATCATATACCACAGACTTCTTTTTGCCTTGTGCAATCCATAGAATATGACCTGTCTCCAAATCAATAATATGAGTTGCATATTTGTGGCCATCGTGAAGTTTAAACTCATCAATTGCTAGGAATTTAGCTTGCCTTTCAGGTTTTATTAGTTTCTTACCATCAACTGTATAAAGTTCTTTTAATCTTTTTAAATCAATGTCTTTAACAGTATGTCTGCTAAGTCCTGTAAGAATACCTATTTGCTTTAAGGTATAACATTCAAACGCAAGCAAATCTCTTACATAAGTCTCTAACTCTTGAGTAATGAGATGTCCTTTGGCTTTAAAGGGTACATGCTGCATACCGGTATATTTACAATTAGGATTAGTACATTTATAACGTACTCGATTAAAGTGAACCTCTGTTACTTTATCTCCAAAAGGTAAATGTTTTAACCTTTGCTCTGCATTACCATGTAGATGCATACGTGCTCTACAAATTGGACATAACTTAGCTTCCTCATCTAATACAAGAGTCCCCTTGAAGATATGACCTTGCCTGCCTGAGCCTGTATTTCCTATTACAGCCTCTTTTTGGATAAATCCATTTATATCAGCTGTTAGGGACGGCTCAGAAGACTTAAACACGCAAGCAAATGCGGGAGACGTTAGGATCGCGTTAATTCGCGACACGAGAGATAAGCAATATGAGAAATCACCGGTTTCGCCACCCCATCGCGACGTATCGCTTACAGGCGGTTTCTTCGACCAATCCTTCCCATCGGGATAGACACATTCCTGCTCTATCTGAGCTACCAACTTTGTCAC
>SABI01000628.1 GCA_009929055.1 Spirochaetia bacterium
TACGCATACAACGCTTGCTCTCTAACAGGCACCAACTCAATAAGTTTAGCCCATTCAGCCTTGGTCAAAGTATCCTTACCTAAGTAAGTTTCTAATAACTCAAACAACTCGTCGGTACATTTGAGCGCTCTTGGTTTCTCAAACTCAAGCATGTGTTTAACAATCTCTTCTGGTTCAGCAAACACCAACTGTCTAGCTTCAATCGCACAATAGATTAAGAACATCTTGTTGTAGTGTTCCTCACTCTCAAAATCAAATAGCCCTGCTTTGAGTGCTTTGATTTTATCCTTTGAAGAGTCTGCCTCAATAACACTGTCAAGGAACTCTACAACAGGACCTGCTTCAAAGAGTTCTTCTTCATCTTCGTCCTCGTCTACAACAAGAGAAGGTCTTTCAGGTTTATTAACCTTAGTTGTACTACCAGTTGGTAAATCTACAACCTCACCACCGAACAACTGCACAAATTTGCTACTACCGATACGCATACTAACCGTTTGGTCAAACTTACCAGCGTTAGCTCTTTTATACTCAATAAAGGTATCGGTGACTTCTTCAATTCGGTAACGGATACCAATATACGTAAACTCTTGTCCCTTTTTAACTAAAGCTTCAGCCATTACTATTCTCCTTAAGCTATTTCAATCTATATGTACTTGTTTATCCCAAACTGGTTAACGAGATACTATACCCTTGCGAGGCTTATAAATAAAACCACCAACACCTGTAAAGGTGTCTATCCTACCAGACGGTCTTCTTACAGACAGTGTAACTGATTTTCCTCTTCCGTTATCAGAATGATGACAAAGGAAATGAGACATACCACGGCCTTGGATATTCCTACCAAGGTTGGATACAATTCTAGAGCTTGTTCTCATCACCCGTTTACCTTACAAGAATGAACAGGACTCTCTTTTACATTGAACAGCTGTTGATATAAAGATTGTTCTCTAAAAGAAGCATTAGCAATCACAAGGTCAGTTTCATCCACTAAAGCTGACACTGTCACCAAGAGCTCTCCAATAGATTGTCTATCTTCACCTAAAAAGGTTATTAGCAGTTTGTCATTAGGCTTGGTTAAGAGGATACCATGTGTATTTTCAAACAAAGGTAATTTTGGGACAGTTATGTCTTCTTTAATCACCTTCGACTTCTCGGCGATAACTAAAATAGATAAGGATTGTAAAGATTTTTTCATTTTGATACTTCTTGAGATTTGTTATAACTAGACGCAGGTGTGGGTCTGCGCCCAATTATAACCCCCGTAGGGGAGAGGTCTATTC
>SABI01000629.1 GCA_009929055.1 Spirochaetia bacterium
CATAATTGACAACAATACTGATCCATATTGGAATCTTGCTGCAGAGGAGTACCTCTTCAAAAATATGAACCAGCCAGTCTTCAGACTGTGGCAGAACGATAATGCAATAATAATAGGAATGCATCAAAATGCCCTTGCTGAGATAAACATAGATTATGTAAGAGAGAACGGGATAAAGGTGGTTAGGAGGATTTCCGGAGGAGGTGCAGTATACCACGATATGGGGAATCTCAATTTCACCTTTATAGACAACCGAAGTGAAGCTGAAGAGAGCTCTGTCATGTTTGCCCGGTTTACCAAACCTATTATAGATGCATTGAAGAAGTTGAAGGTTGATGCATACCTCGAAGGGAGAAATGACCTTTTAATTGAGGGAAGGAAGTTTTCGGGCAATGCTGTTGCCGTATATAAGGATAGAATCCTTCAGCACGGGACCCTGCTTTTCTCCTCTTCGATGAAAGATCTCTCTGAGGCCCTTGCCGGAAGACCAGAGAAATTTATAAGCAAATCTGTAAAGTCAAACCGGGCCAGGGTTACCAATATAAGTGAGCATTTGAAAGAGAGCATGACAATAGAGCAGTTTATCTCATTTCTGGAGATGGAGATAGCCGTTGCCGAGAAATATGAGAGATACCACTACACCCCTGAGGACATGGAGGCAATAAATCAGCTTAGAGATAACAAATACAGTCAGGATTGGTGGAATCTGGGCTCAGCTCCCGCGTATAAATTCTCTAAGGTTTGTCAGTTCCCCGGCGGGCTCGTCGAGCTTTATATGGAGGTTTCAAAAGGCATTATTAAGGAGATTCGCATATTTGGCAGCTATTTCTTCACAAAGGAGACTTCTGATGTAGAGAAGTTACTTACGGGATGCAGCCATACCAGAGAAGATATAGAGAAAAGGCTGGAAACAATAAACCTCTCTCATTATTTCAATAATATAACGAGAGAGGAGTTTATTACACTATTTTGGGATTAGCCTTAAATTTTATCTTCTTTCTTTTTTCTCTTTATGTTTTATTAAAATATCCTTTAGCACGTCTACACAATCTACCAGTGCATCCTCAAATTTCATTGAGTGACGCTCAACTACAACCTCATCACCCGGTACCTTGATAATCAACTTTACATTTTTGTTGTCATACTCGGGAAGCAGGCTCAGCACGACGTCTATGCCCTGAATACCCTCATAGAAACGAGGAAGTTTGCCAAGTTTCTTCTCAATAAAGTCGATCAGCTTCTGATCTGCATCAAACTTGAGAGATTGAATTCTAATGTCC
>SABI01000630.1 GCA_009929055.1 Spirochaetia bacterium
GTACTTCTCTTCATCAAAGGCAACACGCAAGAACTTCCTGAAACGAGATACAATGTCATCACTGAACCAGTCTCCATCCAAGACGGGAATGGCATTATCTTCATCTGCAGGAAAGGAAGAATTGGGGACGAGCCTGCAATAGTCCGAGTAGGTCTCTCCTTGGTTGGCCAAGATCAAGCCAGGCTTATCAAGAGAATAACGACCGAACATACATCCGACTGCATAGGAGATGAGTTCCTTCATGGTATCGGCAAGTAACAATTCTTCCAGTTCAGAATCACTCTTGTTATCACCATACCGGTAATAGGGATTACAGGTAAGGGTAATCTCCTTCAGGGGAACATCAGGAGTCAATTCATCTTCAAGACCATAGGCTTCGATGAAGATGCGATTGTTCTCCTGTTCAAGACGTTGCATCTCAAGTGTCATCTCGTTCCAATGAGCACGGAGATTCGAATATGTGGATGCAAGAGTAACACCTCGATAAGAAGCATCAAGTAGAGGAAGAGAAGTAAAGTCCCAAGAGGTTTCATAGGAGTCCCAGTCAGCCTTCTCGTTTGTAATTAAAAGTTTAGAGAAATTATGCTCTGATGAAATAATATTCCTAAGTATAGGTAGAGAAGCAATTTGTCCAGCCTCAAAATTAAGAGTTGGCGATAATACTTTCAATAGTAATCTGGAAATATTCGAGTTAGTGAATAATAAAAGAACTTCAAGATCCTGCTCTTTGTCTGTAAATATACAACAACCAGCAACATCAAAAATGTAGCCTTTTGGATAAAATCTCATCGCAAGATTCCCACTAGAAATTTTTGACCAACTTATACATTTTTTAAAATATTCAGAAAGACTTTTTATTGTTCTAGTCGGGCTGCCATACAACGATGCAGCATAACCAATTACTTCTTCTCCATCATTTTCCCAGTTAATAAGATATTCTGAATTACCATACCATTTTCGAAACTCACCACCCTTATTATAAGGAAACCATTTAGATGATGAAGATATAGTACTTTGTTTATTTTCAGCCTTCAGAAATGTTTTTCTACAATCAACTTCATACCATAATCTTAAGAACCGATTGTTGTCACTAGTAGCCATACCTTGTCTTGTATCGCCAATCGTTTTTAATCTGACCCCTTTTTCAAATGCTCTGATGACACTCTTACTAGCCCAATATGCAATCGGACTCCCTGGTATCTTCTGGAAATCATCCGCTGATGCATTGTATCTATACTTATTCACCTTCATTAGGTACCTCAAATTTCTTAATGATGTT
>SABI01000631.1 GCA_009929055.1 Spirochaetia bacterium
GTTGTGCATTGCTCCTTCAAACATAATCCCCGGTTCAGCAGTATTCCAAGCACAGTGCATAAGAGTGTTCCATAACTCCCTCGCTTTAACTAACTTAATAAATCTTCCCTTTCCTATTGAATATAGTTTGTTATACTCTCTCTTACCATCAAAGAATTCATTATACTGTACACTTATGGTAACACCTAAGTTATCTGTATTTTTATAAGAAAGGTCAGTTTCATCTACTGGAAATCTAAGGATATAATCCTTATCTTCTATCACAGCTTGCATAAACTCATCCGTAACCTTGACTGATATATTAGCCCCAGTTACTTTGGTTAAGTCCTGCTTCTTTGTTATAAACTCTTCAATATCTGGGTGATTAATACTCATACTTAGCATAAGAGCACCCCTTCTTCCATTCTGAGCCACTTCATTGGTTATATCTGAACATACATCCATGAAAGATGCTGCACCTGTTGAAGACTTTGCTGCATTATTAACCTTAGCTCCTCTTGGTCTAAGCTGAGATAAATCATAACCCACTCCACCTCTTCTCTTCATAAGTTGAGCTTGCTGGCTTCTTGTCTTCATTATCTCTGCATAACTATCTTTAGGACTGCCTATTACAAAGCAATTGCTAAGACTTACTAATGCTCCAGTACCACAACCAGACATAACTGACCCCCCGGGTATAATGTACTTGAAGTCCTTGAATAACTGATAGATAGCTTCTTCATCAAGGTGTGGTCTTTGATAACCATAATTTGATAAGAACAATCTACCTTCCTGACTCCATCTATAGTTCTCCTCCACTCTTGCAAATTCCTTAGCTAATCTTTTGTGTGTATCATCAGGGGTTTGTTCTCCCTCTGTTGCATACTTATTCCTCCAAGTTGAAGCTGCCAGTTCATCTCCTTTAAAATATTCTAACTCTGTCATGCTGGTACTAAATTCTTTATTTTCATAATACAATCATTTTCCATTACTTCCTTACTATATTTCAGGTTAGGATTAGTAAGATAATAATTTAGGTCTGTAAGAATCTTCCTCCAATCCCTATAAATCTTATCTGTTTCATCCTTTAAATCTACCATACCAAAGTTCCCATAGAATTCCCACACAATAGGAGCAATTGTTCTTCTGTTGATAACAATGAATTGATAATGCTGAATCTTGAACTCACTGAAATAAGGGTCTCTCTTGATACACTCTTGAAGAATGTATGTGTATAGCTTAGCTTGAATATCATATCTCCAATGAGCAAAGGAGTCTTGAAAGTTCTCCTCAGGAT
>SABI01000632.1 GCA_009929055.1 Spirochaetia bacterium
GAAGCTTGGAGAAGAAGTGGCAGTAAGGGAAGAGGTAAGAAGAAAGAGATAAGTGGTCTTGTTGTCTATAAGATGTTTGAAGAGCTCATTCATCCATATAAAAAACAACTACTACGCTATTATGAAGAAAAAAGATATGATCTTGAAAGAGAGTATCTGATAGCATTAATGAAAGCTTTTACTCGTTTTGATGATTATCACACAAATCCCTTGTATGAAATGCTCATTGACGAAATCGCTGATTTTATGGGAGAAACTGAGAATGAATGGAAGATTAGGCATTTTGATGAAGATGAGTATCGTCAGCCATTCTATGACTATGTCAAAGCTGACTGCCCTAATTGGGATACGTTCTTTGATGACCCCATATTTGATGAAGATGGAAACATCATAGAAGAAGAGATAGAGGAATAGTAAAATTTCTAAACGAGCACTGTCCTAATTGGGGTACTTTATTGATACCCAGTGGTTGATCATGATTGAGAATAACTTAGAACAAAAGAATTGAGGTAATACATGTTTTCTTACAAAACTGGAGATCTTCTAGCTCATGATGCACAGGCCCTTGTTAACGCGGTTAATTGTGTTGGTGTTATGGGAAAAGGAATAGCTCTACAATTTAAAAAGAAATTTCCCCAAAACTTCGATTCTTATGTGGTTGCATGTAACAAGAAAGAGGTTAATCCTGGAATTGTGCATATATTTCAAACAAATACACTTTTTAATCCTCAATTCATTATAAATTTTCCCACTAAGAGAGATTGGAAAGACTCTAGCAGAATAGAAGATATAACATCTGGATTAGATAGTTTAAGGAATGTGATAAAAAAGCATCACATTACATCAATTGCAATTCCTCCACTAGGCTGTGGTATGGGTGGATTAAACTGGGATGAGGTAAAAATTCTTATCATAGAATATCTTGGAATGCTAGAAGATGTTGAAGTGATATTATTTGAACCATAAAAGTTTATTAGTAGGTAAGAATGATAAAATCTAAAGATAGATAGAAGGGTTTTATGAAATTTGAGAATAATGAGATCAAGAGACAGTATTGTTTTACTAATTGTGTGTCTTTTAGTGGTTCTTGGCTGTATCAATTTTCACCTTGATATAAATTCACTATTAGCTTATTATACTCATATCAATGCCCGCCAAGGCTAGATGCATTATGCATTCCTCAAAGTGGCGGGCTACTCATTTTTTTAGGATTATCGAATGATGACATCGGGTTGTACAACAAATTCTAAAGGCCTATTTCAAAAAATACCTTTTA
>SABI01000633.1 GCA_009929055.1 Spirochaetia bacterium
GAGTGTACCAGTTAGACGTTACTGTGGGAATTGTTCCTTTCCCGAATAACTCTAAAGTAGAAGGTTTCTATCGCTATGACCTTCAGATTGTAGACGAAGATAAAGCTACTTATGGTAGCAAAGTTCCCCACAACTTGATTCCGTTTCTTGTTCCTTGGGTTGAAGGCAGAGTTGAGCTTGAGTTTGGATTACCTGCTAAAGATTGTACATTCAACTTACAAAAATACAACAGAGATGGTTATCCTCTCGTCATTAAAAGCGAGAAAACACTGTTACAGTCTAAAGTTATTGCTTTCTTAAAAGGCATGAAAAATACATTTAACAATGTTCCTTTCAAGTCAAATATCTCATTTACAATGGCTATGTAATGGAAACGAAAGGTGTTTACGTAAGCAGAGGATTATATCCTGATGGGAGTAAAGCTCTGCTAGAATGGGCTAAGTCTTTAGGAATACCTAATTTGTACAGTGAGGATATGCTTCACTGTACTGTTTTGTATAGTAGAGAGAATATTCAACATAGACTTTCAGGAGAGAGCACGGTTGTAACCCCTTGCGGTCTAACTATTTTAGGCACCAGTTTAGTGCTGATGGTTATATCAACCGAGCTTCAAGAAAGGCACTTAGACTTATTATCTGAGGGCGGTACAACAGATTTCCCTGATTACTTACCGCATATTACTATTGGTGAGCTAAAGAAGGATTATGACTATACTCCTTTTCTAGGTAAATGTCCCAAATTTGATTTAACACTTGCAGAAGAAGTGCTAGAGGATTTAGACCTCAACTGGAAACAAACCAATAATATTACTTCGTCCGCTTCAACATACTCTATACTTATTTTTGATAAATCTTGTCTAGAACTTGTAGGCACTTTCTTGTTAGAAATGAGGTCTCTTGGTGCTGTATTAGAAGGTCCAAATGTCCTTAGAGTTCCGTGGTCGTTAGATGTATCTTCTGTTATTACAGTAGATGGAGTATCTTACTACTCTGACAAAGTGGACAATATGTATTACATATCTGCATTCCCATTTCCTATAAACCGATGATAGCTTTGTAGGTATCTTGATATTTTTCATATTCAGCTATCTTATTTGCAACCTCTTCATTTGTAACAAAATCTGTTTTTGTTAAAAGTAAAAGATGGGGAGTATTTTTTTTATTTTCTTCTAAAAATCTTTCATAATGAACTATTTTATCAGTCACAGGAGCTAAAAAAAGTATCAAATCACACTCACCAATAGCTTTTAAAGCCTCTTCAAGCATAAATTGATT
>SABI01000133.1 GCA_009929055.1 Spirochaetia bacterium
TCTCCAATCTTTGCCTCTTTCACAGGATCTTCTATTCCCTTAGTACTTAATAGATAGGCAACCGCATCCATATGTTTTTGTTCAGCTCTAGCAATATTACTAAAAGTTCTGAGGTTCCACTTTTCATACAGAGTAAGATAGACATCGCGTGCTAACTTTTCTTCTTCTCTCATTAAAAGAATCCCTTCTTCACTACTGATAGCTTCTTCCACAACAACGCTCTCTATAGAAGAGGTAAACTCACTACTATCTACAACCCCTTGTGCTCCTAACATCCCAGTAGCCATAAGGGCTGCTGTCATTGATGCTATAATTGCTTTACGATATATATTCATCTATTATCTCCCTCTTGAAGAGCCACGGCTCTTTGAATTACTTCGACCTTGTTCTCTACTTGCTCTATTATCTTGGTCTATTGCTTGCCTTCTATTATCTTGGCGCATCTGCTCTCGTGTGGTGATGGATTCACTCTGATTCACTCCTTGTCGTTCTCCTGTTTCAAGATAGAGACAATCTTCAGGTAATACCTTTGTTTCATCGATAGAAATAGAGTTCTGGCGAACCATTCTTCGGTTCATGAGAAGTTCTTCAAAACTATTCTCTTGAATAGAAACATTGCGTTCTCTTACAGGAAGAGCTCTTCCTCTTAGATCTGCCTCATTTGTATTCCTTCCTAAGTTTTGATTTCCTCTTGCTGCGAAGACAGACCCTGCTACCAATAAAAACATAAGGACTAATAACACGACACTTTTTCTTTTATTCATTTAATGACTCCTATAGAAGCCTCTTATGGCTCCTTTTCATTTGATATGTTTGAAGCATACAACTATGAAATGAATACAAAGTAATGAGTACATGAAGATTTGGTAAATGAATTAAATTCTTTTTATTTATGTGGATGGCGCGCTAAGCCACCTAGAGACGTTTCTCTATATAGAGGAGGAAGAGCTTGTCCTGTTTCCATCATCACATCAATGACTGTATCGAAAGAGACTTTATGGCGTCCATCAGACAAAAGAGCATAGCTTGCATGGTCTAAAGCTCTCATTGCAGCGAGGGCGTTACGTTCAATACAAGGTATTTGTACAAGCCCTAACATAGGGTCGCATGTTAGACCAAGGTGGTGTTCGATTCCCATTTCAGCTGCATACTCTATCTGATGAATACTCGCTCCAAGTAATTGAGCTACAGCACCAGAAGCCATTGCACAAGCAACCCCAATTTCTCCTTGGCATCCAACTTCAGCCCCACTAATTGAACCATTATACTTTACAAGGTTTCCAATAAGGCCTGCCGTAAGAAGGGCCCTATAGATTTTTTGGTCAGATAATTGATACTGATTTCTCATATAAAGGAGAACCCCAGGAAGAACTCCACAAGCTCCACATGTAGGGGCGGTAACAATTTTTCCACCACCTGCGTTCTCTTCAGCTACTGCTAAAGCATAACTGAGGGCACGAGCTGGAGTTCCAATTACCCCCCCCATATCTTTTGCTTGAGCAAAAAATTGAGAAGCTTTTCTTTGAAGTTTAAGCCCTCCAGGGAGAACTCCTTCTTCATCAAGACCCCTATGTATAGCACTGAGCATCACTTCCCATATTTCTTTTATGTAGGATAGGATCTCTTTATCTTCATATTTAAGGACTATTTCCCATAGTTGCATCCCTTCCTTATGGCAGTAGGCGAGGATATGATCCATTTTGGTTAAATATTGGGGATAGGTAGATACAAGAGGTATCTCTTTTTGATCATCACTAATAATTTTGCCACCACCAATACTATAATAGGTTTGTTTTCCTAACTCCTCTCCTCTTTCATTAAAAGCTAATAGGGTGAGGGCGTTGGGGTGAAATTCTTTTGTTTCTGTAGGGAACCAAAATATATCTACTTTCTTTTCTCTTTTACTAAAAACTTCCCTAATAGCGCTATCTGTAAGGTGACCCTTTCCTGTTGCAGCAAGAGAGCCAAAAAGATGGGCATGAAAATATGAGGCCTCTTTATATAGGTCATAAAATTGTGTAGAAGCAAATCTAGGGCCCATAGTATGACTACTAGAGGGTCCATAGCCTATTCGAAATAATTCACGAATTGATTCCATAACAATAATACTATAGGTTTATAGGCGTTAAGGGAAGCCTCACCTCCCCTCTAGGAGCTTCTGATACTCACTATTTGTTATAGTAAAAAGGGTATCTAGAGCCTTCATATAGTATGTTGGCTTCGTATTTTTATCATCTGGAACAAGGAGAGTACACATCATCTTCAAATCAACATGATAAAAATTATAGACTCCTGGGATGAGGGAATCTAACACAACTGTTCTGTACTCACTCTTGTAAAAAGAGGGGCAATTAGGAGAATCACTTACATAGCGACCAGAAGGAAGGGTATCGAAAGAGGCTTCATATGTGTTTTGGTAATTATATCTACTCACATCATAATTTCCCTCAACAAGGTCTTTCACTAGAGTGCGGTAATCTATTTTATAAGATGAGGGGAAGGTGAGGATATCACCAACTATTTTATCATAATTAAGATGGGAAACAATTTCACTCCATGTTGGGACAATCCGAAGGAGGGTATCAGTTAAAGCCCCCTCTCTTTGTGATAGATATACTTTTTCTTCCTTCCTAAGGGGAGTAAGCCCTCCCCCTAAGGGGGAATTAGAACCTAAAGGATAGAGGGCAAAGATATGAGTATAATGGAGGGGAAGGAGAAGGGTGACTTCTCTTACCCCTACAGAGAGATGCAGTGTTTCTACCTGTTTCCCTACATTATACCTAAGGGTGTGCCACATTCTTCTCCCACTTGCTATTTCCCAAGGATGATCTTCTCTTATTACTACGTGAGTAATTTGGGTATCAAGACAACCTGAGGTAAGAAATAGAGTAATAATAAGGAGGGCTAATAGAACCTTGTTCATATACAATGTACGTAATGAACAAGGGTTTTACTTTATTTAATGTCGCCTTTGTAGGTTCCGAGGATTCTAAAAGCAGCACAAGAATGTTGTAACTCATTCACAGCTGTTTTAAATTTCTCATGCTCAATTAATTCAGACTCAACAAAGAAAGAGTACTCCCACGGTTTTCCTGGTATTGGACGAGATTCTAACTTTTTCATATTCATCCCATAATTAGATAATGTTTTTAATACTTCAAATAAAGATCCAGGATGGTCATTTACTGAAAACACCATAGCAACTCTGTCTGGAGCAATAGAAGAAGTAAATTCAGCAGCATCCTCTTCTCGAGCTAAAATGTAGAAACGAGTAAAATTACTACTATTGGTCTCTATCCCTTCCCTTATGATATTCATATTGTGATGGCGAGCAGCCCTTTCACTTGCAATAGCTGCTAAAGAGGGATCTTTTAATGATGCAATGTAGGTAACAGAACCAGCTGTATCAAAAAAGGGGACTGCTTCTGCTCCAATAAGTTCTTTTGTAATAAAATTAGCACACTGAGCAAGTCCTTGAGGATGAGAATAGACTTTCTTAATATCTTCAATCTTACTTCCAGGAAGCCCTATAAGTGAGTGTTTTATTCGTATTTGTTTTTCCCCTACAACAGTAAGGTCTGGGTATCTATTAAGAAGGTCTAGGACCTCATTTATGGTTCCTCCAAGGGTGTTTTCTACTGGAAGAATTGCGTACCTTGCAGCTTTTGTATAGACAGCTTCAAAGGCATCTTCAAATTGTTTACATGGGAGTGTTTTCACCTCTTCACCGAAGACAAGAGAGGCAGCTTGTTCACTATAAGCCCCTATTTCCCCTTGGAATGCAATAAGGAGTTGGGAGGATTGTTCTACTTTCTTCTTAGATGGTATTTCAATCTTTTGCTTCCTTGGAATTCTTTCAAGTGATTTTTCAACAACTGGACAAAGTGCTTGAATATCTTTCATGAGTTTATCGAATTGACTTGGAAAAAGGGATTGAGGCCCATCAGAGAATGCTTTATCGGGGTCATTATGAACTTCAACAACGATTCCACTTGCTCCACTTGCTACTATAGCAAGGGACATGGGAATAACCATATCACGAAGTCCTGTTGCGTGAGAGGGATCTGCAATGACTGGTAAGTGGGTAAGCTTTTGTACTACTGGGATGGCACTTATATCTAATGTATTACGAGTTGCCCTTTCGTAGGTTCTAATTCCCCTTTCACATAAGATAATCTGGTCTGTTCCACTTGCCATCAAATACTCACTTGCCATAAGCCATTCTTCAATAGTAGCAGAGAGGCCTCTTTTAAGGAGAACTGGACGTCCAGTTTTTCCCACTTCTTTAAGGAGTTCGAAGTTTTGCATATTTCGTGCTCCAATTTGAAACATATCGACATAATCGAGCATCATATCTACATCTCGAGGATTCACTATTTCAGTAGTAACAGGCATATCATATGCTTCGCCTGCTTCTTTTAGATATCTTAGCCCCTCTTCCCCTAACCCTTGGAATGCATAGGGAGAGGTTCGTGGTTTAAAGGCCCCTCCTCGTAAGATGACAGCACCTGAATCACGAACTAAACTTGCGATGGTCATAATCTGTTCTCTACTTTCAACAGCACAAGGACCTGCAATAACAGCGATGCGGTTTCCACCAACTTTCACATTCCCAACATTAACAATAGTGTCACTTTTTTTAAGTTCTCTTGATGCTAATTTATAGGGTTTTGAGATTGGAATTACTTCTAATACTCCATCTAATAGTGATACTTCTCTAATATCTATTCTATGAGCTCCAACAGCTCCCAAAATAGTCTCTTCTTGGCCGACAATTTCTTTTACTTGAAAGTCTCTCGCTTCAAGAAATTCTTGTATTGCATGCTTTTGTGGTTCACTTACGTGTTTTTTAAGAATGATTATCATAATGATGAAAAGCTAAAGCTTTTACCATTGTCTGTCAAGCTCGATATACATCTCAATGATTGAGTAAACTCCCCTATTTTGCTATTCTCGCCTCTATGAATGAAGAATACTGGGATACCATCTTTGATACCATCAAAACACGAGTGGCCACTTTTTCTACCCCCTTGCCATCAGTCTCCGAAGTAGCTGATAGCTCTAACGATCCTTTTAGAGTACTTCTAGCAACTCTCATATCGCTACGCACTCGTGATGAAGTAACTCATTCCTCGAGCAATCGCCTCTTTAAGGTTGCTGATACCCCCCAAGCAATTATTGCGACAGATAGTGAAATTCTCGAACAATTAATTTATCCAGCTGGTTTTTATAAGACAAAAGTAAAGAACATGAAGAAAATTTCTCACATCCTCCTTGAGAAGTATGATGGAAAAGTCCCCCATACAAAAGAAGAGTTATTAGCCCTCCCTGGAGTGGGGATAAAAACAGCAAACTTGACTCTTAACTTAGGATTTAATATTGATGCTATTTGTGTTGACACCCATGTTCATAGAATTAGCAACAGAAAGGGGTGGATAGACACACACACTCCTGAACAATCAGAAGTAGCTCTTCAGAGTGTAATGCCTATTAAATATTGGATTCCCCTTAATGAACTACTCGTCCTTTTTGGACAACAAGTGTGTACTCCAATATCTCCTCGTTGTTCTATATGTCCTTTTACTGATGAGTGTAAAAAAATAGGGGTAACAACTCATCGCTAAAAAGTAGCTTCTACAATCTTTGCAACGACAGTTGCTTTTCCTTGAGTATAAAAATGAATTCCTGGAACTTTATGATCTAATAAATCTTCAACTTGCTTAACAGCATATTCTAATCCAATCTTTCGTATTTCACTCGCTTCTTTTGCTTTTTCTATTTTTTCAACAAAGGAGTGAGGTATTTCAATATGGAACGTTTGTGGGAGGAGATCTATATCTCTCATTCTCTGTAATGGTTTTACCCCAGCAATAATTGGGACGTGAATGCCGTGTTTATAGCAAAGGTCTACAAATTCATAATAGCGCTCATTAACGAAAAAGAGTTGAGTAACAATATATTCAGCCCCTTTATCTATCTTCCTTTTCAACATTTCAATATCTTTTTCCATATTAGGGGATTCACTGTGTTTCTCAGGGTATCCTGCAACGCCTACACAAAAATCGAGCCCTTTAGGATTATTATACGAGTCATCGAGATAAATCCCTTTACTAATATCATTAATTTGTTTAACAAGCAGATCACTATGATCGTATCCTCCTACTTGGGGACTAAAGCGATGCTCTCCATGCATAGCATCTCCCCTAAGGGCGAGGACATTATCTATACCGAGAAAGTTTAACTCTACAAGTTGATCCTCTATTTGGTCTTTGCTATTGCCTCCACAAATGAGATGTGGAACAACAGGAATTCCATAGCGATGTTGAATTGCAGCAGAAAGGCCAATGGTACCAGGCCTTTTTCTCATCATCCTTCTTTCAATAGAGCCATCAGGATGGTCAATATAGACAACTTCTTGTTGATGATTTGTTATGTTGATATAAGAAGGATTATAGGGAATGAGGGTATCAATTGTTTGATAGACATCACTTATTATGTGTCCTTTAAGGGGAGGAAGTATTTCAAAAGTAAAGAGGGTCTTTTTTGCGTTGTTTATAATATCGATTACTTTCATTTAATTGCCTTCCTTAATTTCTTCTTCAATATCTACACTCATATAGTGTAAGACTTCTTTCTCGTTTTTTCCATATTGCTGACAGTAGTAGTCCATTTGCTTTTGACTTATTGAAGAGAGGGGGAAATAGGAGCAGTTCCTATCTGCTAAATA
>SABI01000134.1 GCA_009929055.1 Spirochaetia bacterium
GTAGTGGAGCAAATGGAAGAAGATGTCAGGCAACTTGATAATAAAAAAGTACTTTTATCATGTACTTTAATTATGTACGAAGCCTGTCAAAAAGCGTCTTTGGAAAGATATACTAATTCACATAAAGATTATTTACAGCTTACAGAAACAATCAACTCTTTAAGAATTGAGAGTTGCTATGCTTGTAAGAGGCCATTTGATTTTACAGATGGAGAGAAACTTCAAAGAGGTATTGAGCTAAAGAAGGCTATTAAGCTAAGACGTAAAGCTGCAAGAAAACAACAGAAAAATAGCATTCAATACAGAAAAAGAAGTGCTGAAGTTGAAAAGCTCCTTATGGATAAGAATGAGGCTATAGCCTTATATGAAAAAAGCAACAATGAAGCAAAGTTTCAAAGAACAATACTGAATGGGTATAACATTAGATATAATGACTTTGTTCTTCCAGAAAGACCTACTGAAGAACATCTACAATTAGAAGCAGAATTCAAGACCCTTAAGTGTGGGAATCTTCAAGAGTTAGAACAAGAGCTTAACAGTTTATCCTATACAGAAGTAGAGGATGCTGTCTCACTTTATAATGAGTGTAAGGCCTCTATTAGTTCTTTAGAGAGTGTTCTTAAATTCCTGTCTACAGGTTTGAAGAGAGCTTTGGAATTAGAAACTAAAGTTAACGAAGAAACTCAAAAGCTTAAACTGTTAGAGAGTACAAAGAAAGCGCTGAAAGCATACTCTGATGTGCAGACCAATTCTATAGCTCCAGACCTGGCCACTAAGTCCACATCCCTAATGAATCTTCTATTAGATAAATATGACAGTATTACTATCAGTGAAGACCTACAGGCAGATGTATACAGTGATGGGGTTTTAATTCCACTACTGAGTGGTGGGGAAGAGGATATCATCAGTTTGTGTTTAAGGATAGCTTTATCAGAGATGATAAGTGAGAGAACAGGAAACACCTTGTCTCTTCTAATCCTGGACGAAGTATTCAGTGCAATGGATAAAGACAAACGGGTACTGGCAATGGATGCTATCAGTAACTTGAAATCTAAGTTCCCACAAATAATTGTAATTTCACATATAGATGAAATTCAAGAAATGGCGGATAATCAGATAAGACTATGAAAATAATTGACAGCAACTATGGAAGTATCCCTCACCTCTCTACTTCCAAACTAACCCAACAGGCTGATAAAAAGATAGAGTGGGGACAAGAGGATATATTAACCAAAAAGGCCAGAGACTGGCGAGACCTTGTAATAGTCACTGAAAAGATAGACGGCTCCAATGTAGGAATAGTAATGCAAGGAAATACATATGAGCCGATAACTCGTTCAGGGTATCCTGTTGAGTCTTCGCCATATAAACAGCATCACGCCTTTGGAGATTGGGTAAGCCGTAATTGGCGTATAATGCCCAATCTCCCTCCAGGATGGAGAATATGTGGTGAGTGGTGCTTACAAGCACATGGTACACTGTATGACCTTACTGGTGAGTGCCCATTTGTGGCTTTTGATATCTTTGACAGTAACAATAAACGTATTAAGTTTATGGACTTTTATAGCATATGTTCAGAAGCTCATATGCCTATGGTTCCATTACTTCATATAGGGCAACCTATTAGTTTAAAGAATGCTATTAAGCTGTTAGATAAAGGGCACTATGGCAAGCCGAAACAGCCTGAAGGCGTTGTTTACCGTGTAGAGAAACAAGGTAAAGTTGATTTCTTAGCTAAGTGGGTACGCCATGATAAGGAAGATGGTGCTTACTTGCCAAAGAAAGACACTGATGAAGTTGAAGTTTGGAATAAAGACGCTGAGAGGTATTTATAAATGAATTATGCTGAACGAAACCAAGCAGGGCTACAAGCCGTTAAGGTTCTTCTTATCCATCTTTTAGAGTTTAGAATTGATTGTAGGAATTCTTTATATTCTACATCTTCAAGTGGCCACTCTAAATTAGACGCCATCTATGATAAAACTCATGAGCTTCTAAAAATGGCTGAAGAGTATACCGAGAATAAAGATGCATGATTGGCAAAAAGAAGAAAAACTACTTGCGCGAAGACTTAGTGGTAGAGAGACTCGCGGCTCTGGCCGAGGCAATCAAAAAGGTGACGTACGGGCTGAGGAGTATGTGGCAGAACAGAAGCTGACCTCCAAGCCATTCTATTCTTTAAGCTTTATTACCCTTAAAAAGATTACCGAAGAGGCTTGGTTAAGTTTTAAAGAGCCGCTATTCAGTGCCACTATTACAGTAAATGATGAACTTCTAAGATTTCATGTACTTCGAACTACCGAGGAATGCGCGGTAGTTAAAGCTAAGAGCTACAGAATCACACAATATTCCGATGGGGATGAATTTCAAACCCCTTATGGAAGTTGGAAAGTAGAAAAAGTATGATAATTGATATTGAGATTGTTCCAACAGATTGTGAACATGTTATGGAGATATACTGTGATGAAGTATTAGTTACAGTATATAAACATCCAGATTATTTCTGGGCTATTTATACAGGTACTCATATGTTTATGGAGGGTGACTATAATACAATTGAAGAACTTCTTGAATCTGTGGCTAATATTTACAAAATAGAGCAGAAGAACTCCCAAGTTGATATATATCGTGAAATCCGTATAACAATAGATAATAAATATGATGGTCAAAGTATACTTCCAGCAATTTTGGCTTTTCAAAAGAAGTATGGATTTCAGGAGGAACCCAAATGATTAAAGATGAAAAAGAATATACCGCCAGAGTATCAGTATCTGAAATGGAACTAATTATGACTGTTCAGACAGATGAAGTCTATTTTTCTGTTTACAGTTATAACAATGAGCAGTACAATAGCGGCTTTCCAATCTTTGTTGAGGGGCAGTTAACACCTGAAGGATGTATAGGAAGATACCTATACAAAACCATTAAAGAGACACTGGATGAAGTAAGGGGTTCGGACCAAGTAGAAGAGGTCTATATTCATATAGAGATAGACAAGAACTACAAAGGACCCTTTATTGAGGAAGTAAAGGAGTGGGTGAAACAGTATGAATGTAGTGACTGAAATCACCAATAGGATAGTTGGTATCATGGAGCAGGGGGTTGTTCCATGGAAAAAGATGTGGCTGGAGGGTAGCTTTAGCCATGCCACAGGCAAACCCTACACAGGAATCAATAGATTGCTCCTTCCTGCTGGAGAGTGGGCTACCTTCCATTTAATTAATGAAGAAGAGGGCCATGTCATTAAGGGCTCTAAATCCTCCATCGCTGTATTCTGCAAACCACCAAGTACAAAGAGGGTGACAGTAGAAACTCCTATTGAAACATTGGAAGAGACAGAACATGTTCCTCATGTCCTTAAAGGGTATTCTCTTTTTGAAGTAAATACTCAGGCTGAAGGAATTACCCCTAAGGTCACCAAAACAGAATATGTACCCAACATGAATGCTGAACAAATACTCTCTAACTATGAAGTGCCGAAGATGGAGTTGGGCAAAGCGGCATTCTCTATTTACAGGAATGTAATCAGTATGCCCACCCCCCAGCAATTTAATAATATGGATGCTTACTATTCCACACTCTTCCATGAGCTTATTCATTCCACAGGTATTAAGTTAAAGCGATTTGATAGTTCTTTCAAGGAAGAGTATTTAAGTAATTACAGCCGTGAAGAACTTACCGCAGAGTTAGGTGCAGCTTTACTTTGTCATCTGTGTGGAATTGATGTAACCATTGAGAATTCAGCTGCTTACATTGCACATTGGAAAACATTCATTGAAAGTGATGAAAGAGCTATTATTAATGCAGCTTCTAAGGCAGAGGAAGCGGTCAAACTAATCCTTGGTAACAGCGCCCTTGGTGTACCACTTCTTCAATAGCATCTCATAATAGATTGGAGGATACCTTAAATGATTAAACTTGAACAAGAGAAACCAAAATGCTACTGTATAGGATATGCAGAGGAATTACCTATTATAAATGATGGATATGGTAGGTTCTCTGTAGGAGACGCTACTTTAACATTCGAACAGGTACTGTCACTTACAGATTTAAAGCTGTACACAGAGACACTTACACGAACCGAAATGGAATTTATTACTAACAGCAGAATTAGCATTAGTTTTGATGAGGTTGAGGAGTCTATTGGGAGTTTCGATGGATATGAACTACTTCGAGTAAGTAGTAGTATAAAAGAAACCAGATATGTTAATCAATTAATATCGGAGCATATCGATAGGTCATTCTCAGAATTTCTTCAGCAACTAAATAACTATCCAGATAGTTCTGTAATAATTAAATACAACTCGTTAAATCAAAGTGAACAACAAAACCTTAGGGAATATTTCAGCAGATTAGCGCATAGGAGACAAAATGAAAAGCTCGAAGAGTCTATGCCTACAAGTTGAAGTAGTATTCGATAACGAGTTTTGCAATATAACCAACCTTGGATGTAAACACTTCGATAGATATGGCCGTACAGAACAAAACTGTACTGTTTTTAATCAATCCTGCAAGAGAGTTTATGTTGATGGTGAAGAGAAGTATTACAGATGCAGTAAGTGCTCAGACACATTCCAAGAAGAATTACCAATTGATGATGACTACGCTGATATCAGTACCCCAGTAGAAAGAAACGCAGAAGGAAAAATAGTTGTAAGAAAGGAACCGTAATGGATAAACCATTTATATTTGCAGAATTAGAAAAGAAACCTGAAGTCACTTTTTGCTATTCTTTTGTAAGGCGTAAGGAATATATTGATATCTATCTCCCAGCCTCCGAATTAAACTACCTTATTAATATACTTATGACAGCAGATTATACTGTGTATGTGTGTAAATATAATAACCAGAAAGATACTGTCACGATGAGAATATTCCGAGGGGACGATCCACTCTATTCAGTAGATACTGGTCAGAATGAAGACATGTACTATAAGATAAAGAAAGCATGTGGATTTATTGCCTAACGTAAAAGACGGCTTCTGTAAGTTCATGGAAGACGGTATCTTCTTTACTGGGGAAAACAGTGAGTACTGTGACAGTGAAAAATGTCGATGGTGGAAAAGGACATGGGAAACTTATGACTGTAAGTGTATTCTCTTCCAAGAACAGATGGATTTCAATGATGATGACCAGTTCGAAGATATGCCGGATTCGTGGAAAACCCGGTGGGGCTTATACACCAGTAAAAGGTGTGAACAGTGCACGAAATATTTGGAGGCAACGAATGAATAGTGAGGCCATAAGATATCTTTCTGAAACTAAGAAAGAGATACAGAGAATACGAGTACGCTATGAAGGCAGGAGAAATGACCTTGAATATAAAATCAACTCCTTACTCAGAGAAGAAACTGATGAGATAGAAGCAGAGCTGAGCAGCTTGGAAGAGTTGTTGAAGGGATGTTAGTGATAAAAGTACTCAGAGTACTACTTAAAATAACTGCAGTTTTACTTGCAATATATGGGGTATCCAGACCCTATAATCCTACTGTGAATATATGGTACATGGCGCCTTTTCTTAGTTGGATGATATGGGAAGGTGTAAAACAACAGATGATAAGCCATAAGGAGAGGCTTATCAGCAATGAGGCAAGGAAACTGCAAAGAAACCTTGAGTTTGAAGCTATATACCAAGAACATCAAGAAAAAGAAGAGGCTGCTGCTAAACTTATAAAAGATGTGGCCGAAATAAAAGACAGACTTACAAATATAGAGGAGCTTCTAAAGTAATGCTAATTGGAATTTCAGTTGGTGCATTAATTGCAACATCTTATTGGGTGTACTTTATTCAAAAGAATATTACCAAGAAGGTAGAGCTGATGATAAACAAAGCACTATATACTCGTGCAATACTCAATAAGGAAATAGATGACATGTTGAAGGGGGATTAGGTTGAAGATAGCCCTGCATTCCGATTTTAGAGATTACTATGACCATGAGTTTTGTGGAAGCTTCGAAACTCCAGATATTACATTAGAGCGTATGATGGAAAATGGGATACATCGTAAGAAACTGATTAAGTTCCTGCATAAGCCGATATTCCAAGAGGCTTTAAATGCCAATGTCATTACATTTTGCACAAAATTAAAGCGATTGCCAAGAGGTTGTAATTTAGACATAGTAGTTTATTTAGACCCTTACAAACATGCTGGTGAAGGCAAGATACTTATGAGTGCCGCAGAAGCAAGGGAGAAGTACCCTGACCATCCAGGCTCTTTCTACATACCACATCAATTCACCACAAAGTTTTTGCAGATAGGGAAGCTGGCTTTCCTACTTAGATACAGTTCAGAAAGCTGGATGAGTAACTGTGGGGATGTCAATATAGAGTTACTGGGAACAACAGTACCTATACATATAGGGCACCCCCTCTATTCAATAGATATGGTTGGAAACCGACTTATGGATTTTAATACATCACCTGGACTAAAAGGCACACCTATTGAAAAACTATTAAGACCAGAACAGGTGTATAATCTAATCCATGAGTATATGGAGAAATACGAAAGCTACCCAAAACAGGGACTACGTATTAAAGAGAGGATATAAATGGGAACCAGAGGAACGTATGGATTTTACAGGGAAGGTGACAAGCTAACCTATAACCACTTTGATAGTTAACCCAGTGGCTTAGGCTCAAGTATAGTCAAATTGATTGTAAGCCTTGGTGATAAAATCACGGCAACCATAAAGGCAAAATATTATTTCGGCGCTCCCGTAACGAA
>SABI01000634.1 GCA_009929055.1 Spirochaetia bacterium
CTTCGATAGTGGCCATTTGGCATATTGCGGAGAGGACTACTTAGCGGTGTTAAAGAAATATGTACACAGAGTTAGACACGTACACCTAAAGGATATACGACCAGAGGTTGTTGAAAAAGTTAAAGAGAAACATCTATCCTTCTTAGAAGGGGTAAGGAAAGGAGCATTTACTGTACCCGGAGATGGAGTAGTGGATTTCAAAAAGATTTTTGAGATATTAGATAATGCAGGATACGAGGGATGGCTTCTTGTGGAAGCAGAACAAGACCCTGTAAAAGCAATCCCGTTGAGGTATGCAAAGAAGGCAAGAGCATACATAAAAGAAACTGCGGGAATTTAAAATATAGACGTTGGGAGAATCCGTAGGAATATGCAAAAAGGTAGGAAGGAAAAACACGACTACCAGAGATAACTATATAATTTTAGATAGAGAGTTATATCTATGACAGGAAACAGCCGCAGACAGCGGAGTGTATATAGGAGAGAAGTATATGTTAAAAATAGGCATTATCGGAGCAGGTAGAATCGGAAAGGTTCACACTGAGTCAGTCAAACATCTTGTTAAGAATGCAGAGCTAAAAGCTATTGCGGATCCGTTTATGACTAAAGAAACGGAAGAGTGGGCAAAGAATATAGGTGTTACAAACGTATACACCGACTATTCGAAAATAATTAACGATAAAGAAATCGATATCGTTTTGATTTGTTCTTCTACAGATACGCACAGCAAAATTTCGTTAGAAGCCATAAGAGCAGGGAAACACGTATTTTGTGAAAAACCAATTGATCATGATGTAAATAAAATTAAGGAGGTAATGGATGCCATTAATGAATACAAGGTTAAGTATCAGGTTGGCTTTCAAAGAAGGTTTGATAGAAACTTTAGGGCAGCAAAAGAGGCCGTTCTTGGAGGAAAGATTGGAGAATTAAATATTTTGAAAATTACATCAAGAGACCCTGGCCCCCCACCAGTATCTTATATAAAAGTGTCTGGAGGAATTTTCCTAGATATGACAATTCATGATTTTGATATGGTTAGATATATGTCAGGGGCAGAGGTAAGTGAAGTTTACGCAATAGGCGGAGTGATGGTTGATCCAGCTATAAAAGAAGCAGGGGACATAGATACTGCCGTTATATCTCTCAAGTTATCTAATGGAGCACTAGCAGTAATTGATAATTGCAGGAGAGCATCATACGGATACGATCAAAGAGTAGAGGCATTTGGAAGCAAAGGTCAGGTCGCGGTAGGAAACGTTCCCGAGAGCAC
>SABI01000135.1 GCA_009929055.1 Spirochaetia bacterium
CTGCGCGTCATTCTGGCCGATCCGGAATTTCAGCATTTCAATCTCCCGGTTGCTGGCCTCAACATTATCCAGAATGGCCAGCACATCCGGGGAAAATCCAAGCGTTTCTTCGCTCAACATTTTCTCTTCGATTGCATCGAGAATGCTCAATATTTCTTCTTGCTGCATATTATGGCTTCCCTCTCGGTTAACGAGATATCTGCATCAGATGCTGTTCCTAACCGGGGTGAAAATATCAAGAGACGGCGGTAGAATTTCCATCCTGCCTGACGCTGCTATTTCAGGAATCCCTGAATAATCCGGTTAACCGCCTGATCATAGGTCAGGCCCAGACTCATCAGTTTGGTCAGTTGATCACTTGCAATTTTACCAATAGAAGCTTCATGGGTTAATTCCGCATCGGGATGTCCCGCTTTGAGCGACGGCATGGTTTCATTGGACCCATTGTCCATAATGATGGCGTCGCATTCAATATGGCCAAAACATTTGTTTTGCGCGTCCATCATAGCATAAAACGTCTGTTTGGAATTTCCCTTCATCACCGACCGGGATATCATCCTGCGGTGCGTTGCGGCAGAAGAAGACCCTGCCCAGACACAGGTGCGGGACATTATGAGCCGGCGGTGTATCACCGTTTCCCCCGATGACGACATTCGGGAGGCCACCCGGCTTATGGCAGCCGAGCAGGTGCGGCGGCTGCCTGTGGTCGAGGGTGACAAAGTAGTCGGAATAGTATCTCTGGGCGATATGGCGCGAACGCACAAATTTGATATGGAAGCATCAAAAGCCCTGTCAGAAATCTCAGAAAACGTCAAGAAGCTATGAAACAAGAAGCTGCTGCAAAAGATCGTTTTGGTGAAAAAACAAGCACCTTCGAAGCCTACTCAAAAGGGTCCTATGATTCACTTATAGAATTCACTTCCATCATGGAAAAGGGGCAGAAAGTCCTTAGAACTGAAGGAGAACTCTATCTTTATTACCCCGATGCAAATGAATTGATTCGTTTAACAGGGGCAGCTCTTAGACAATCTCTATTAGGAAGTGATATCTCCTATGAAGATATGACTGGGGAGAAAGACACACTAAGAGATTATGATGTTACCCTTGGTGGAACAAAAATGATTAATGGCAAAGAATGTTACGAGTTACATCTTGTTGCAAAAACACGAAAAGTTGCCTATCCAAAACAACTCATCTACGTAGATACTGAAACTTTTGTGGTAATGAAGGGAGAATACTCAACTTCTTCAGATAGGGTGTTAAAAGAGATTGAAGTCCTTTCAACTATGAAAGTAGGAGAGAGAACAATCCCAAATGAGACAAAAATAGTAGATACACTTAAGAGAAACACTTCTACTATCATGAAAATTAACTCAATTGAGATAGATATTCCCCTTAATGATGATCTATTTTCAATTGACTCTCTCACCTGGTAAAAAGGATTACACATGAATAAAAAGGTTTTAATCTTAATTGTTATCATTCTTATCTCACTCCCCCTCTTTTCTGCATTTAACCTTTCAACAGAACTCTCTCTTATGAATACATTAACAATTAAAGAATCAACAGGATCTGATATTGCTCAAAGTGGAAATATCCTTTTTGGACTTAATTCCACAGGATATAAAAATGTGAAGGCAGATGTTGGGGTAAACGTAGGATTTTATTCTCTTACTACCATACCAACCATTTCTCTTGACAGATTGACGATAAAAGCAAGGTTCCCCTCTTTTAGAGTGACATTAGGAAAAACTCGACTTGACTGGGGAGAAGGTTCGCTGTTTAATGCAGGTAATGTTCTGTTTGAAGATACAGCAATAGATATTCCCCTGTTAACTACTAGCCCTATCTTAGATAGACAGTGGCTAGGTGCTATAACTATTGCTCTTACCTCATTCTCTTTCTTCGAAGGGGCTTTAATCATTCCAGAGACAGAAAAGCTCTCTGATCTTAAAGGGGGAATACGGTACTATAATAGTGAAGGAGATGTGAAAGTAGATGCAGGACTCTCTATTCGTAATAATGCCCTTACACCTCACTTGAGTGTTTTGGGAAATATTGGACTTGATGCCTCTTTATCAGCTTCTTTTGATATTCCTTTAACTGAAGATGATCCGTCATCAATGAAAGAGAGTCTCTCTATTTCTACAAGTCTCTTTTATGTCTACTCTTTTCTTAACCAAGACTCTTTAAGTTTAACCCTTGAAGCTCTTTATACACCATTCTCTCTAGATGCTACAAACACTCTATTTTTGTATCCTGTAGTTCAGTATGCTCTAAGTAATGGACTCTCTTTTTCTATGAGATCAATTATATCCCCTATCGACATGAGCGCATCAGTAAGTGCTTCAATGGGGTGGAATATATTTGATGGATTACAAATTAGTGCCCTTATTAATACAGAATTAGGAGAATCTGGGGATTCCTTTACCTATAACGATGTAAAGGTTTCTATTGGTCTTACTTCTCTTTTCTAGAGTAGAGTTCTTTGAACTCTTTAAGAGGGATTGCCTTTGAAAAGAGGAATCCCTGGTAGGTATATGCTCCGTATTGCTTAATAAAATCGTACTGTTCTTTTGTTTCTATTCCTTCTACGAGGGTGGGAATTTCAAGTTCGTGAGCCATAGTAAGAATAGCTTTAATAATCTTCCCCTCACTCCTAGTTGGATAATCTTTGATAAAAGAGCGGTCAATTTTTATCACATCGATATCGAGCATGTTGAGATAACTTAAAGATGAAAATCCTGTGCCAAAATCATCGATGGCGACAGAAATTCCTAAATTATGTAATTCAGCAAGTATTGCGTTCGCTCGAGGTAAATCTTCAAGCAAGGTTCTTTCAGTGAGCTCTATTAAAAGCCTTTTATGAGCTACTTTATATTTAGCTAATGTATGAATAATATGAGGAATAAGATGTTCATTAAAGAGCATTGGAGGACAAATGTTCACTGAAATAAAGAAAGGATCATCTTCTTTCAGTTTCATGGAGACTATAAAATCAACAGCCTGTGAAATTACATAGAAATCTAGCATCTCTTCAAGATGATGATGTTCGATAATGGGGATAAACTCTTGTGGACTAATAAAGCCAAAATCTTTGTCATTCCACCTCACTAATGCTTCAGCCCCAATAATGGTATTAGAACCTATTTTTACTATAGGTTGGAAAAATACATCTATATCCCCATTTTTAAATGCTGGTGGAATTTTATTAAGGATAGAATAGTACCTCAAGAGCGACTCATTTACTGACTTGTTGTAGGTAAGAATACCTTGATTATTAAAATGTATTTGGGTAGCAAGGGCCATACGAGAATCGGAAATTAATGTTGCTATCGAAGAATCTTTTTCATAGACAGAAACTCCACCTTGGTAGGTAAGTATCTTTTTGTTATGTGACAAGCCAAAAGGAGAAGAAAAAAGAGTTCTTAAGGCTACTATTTTTCTATCAAGATCCTCTGCATCCCCAGTTATCGTCAACAAGAATGTATCGGGAGAATATTGAAATAATAGTTCATGTTGCTTTAAAAGCGAAACAATTGCACTTCTTATCATAAATCCTAGTTCTTGGTGCTGAACATGGGTGTATCGAGCTTCTAGGATATCGAGGTTGGTAAGTTTCAAATACATAGTTGCATAAAGTTTTTGTTTTGAGGAGATATTTGTAATAACTTTTATTGGGAAGAGGTCTATTGGAGCTATTTCATCCTTATTTTCAAGAATAAATGTATCGAAAGATTCTCTAGAAAGATTTTGTGGTTCAGATAAGAGTTGTACCAAATAAAGGAGTTTATGTTGATTATTAAATACTGAATTCATCAGCATATGAGCAAGAGTATACGACTTCTTAGCATGAATCCAAGCAAAGTTGTCATAACTTACTACTTGTTTAGCTGCCCCTTTTATAAAATATTTTTCTTGTATTTTATTAGTAGGAGAGCTTTCTAGGAAATCTATCTTAAGCCGATTCATGAGAATTTCTTCTTCATTAAACCCAGTAATAAGTTCCAATGTATGATTCGAATAAGTTACTTCTCCAGTAGGTTTACGAATCAATACACCATTTTGTGAATGATCACTTATGATATTGCTCAAAGTGATAAGTTCTTGATCATTCTTTCTAAAATAGAAGAGTAAGCTAATAATCACACTACCAAAAAGAAGGAGAAGGGCAATAATATATCTAAGGGGACCATTTCGTAATAAGAAAGAACTTTGAATTAGTTCTAGATCTGCTAATGAGAAACTTGTAATTACTATTAGATAATGGTTCTTTTTTTCATAATAGGTACTACTATTTTTAAAGGGATCTATAGTCTTATACATATAGACCACATCATCTACAATAATATTTCCTGATTCATTGTTTTTAATATCTAACCACACTTCACTTTGTAGCAAAGAATAATTATTTACTGGATTTCTTTCCTTCAAATTCTTAAATCTATGTAGGGTGTTTAATACCTTTCCATTCCCATCAACTATCGTATAAGTAAATGCTTGAGAATGGTTTTGAATAAAATCATCCATTGAGGGAAACGCATCTTGAACTTCAAACACAAAGACAAGAGCTCCAATGATTTTTCCATCTTCTATAACTGGGGAAGAGAGAAGGATCATCTGCTCAGATAATCCAGTAACTTCATCTTTAATAAATGTTACTGGATGGATGTACATATCATCACCTTTGAGGCGAGAGAGCTCATAAAAAAGGGTCTGAGTAGTAAGATTATATTGGCTAAGAGAAAAAGCTTCTACGTTCCTCCCTATCTGACCAGCGATGGCTTTCTCTCCATTCTCTTTCTTAAGAAGGGCAATATATTGTAGTTTTTTTTGGCTATATAACACATTATTAAACAAAGATGAAGTCTTCATATTACACTCTTTGTCATGTATAAACGCATTCACACCATTCGTACTTTTCAAAAATTCCATGACATGATTAAAAATCATAAATTCTCTTATTGAGGCATTTTCAATATATGAAAGGTGAATTTGATGCTCTTTCATCACTTGTTCAAGGATATCATCCTTTTCAAAAGAGATAAGTTGACTGTAGAGGAATAAAAATAATATTGCCAAAGGGAGATAGAACAAAACTCTGTTAATTACGGCTCTTACACTATTGCTCATTATAGATAAAGGTTACTACACAATTTACAGAAACACAACTACACCTGTCATATGAGAAAGAAAAAATGTAAATAAATGTAAGAAGATAGAATTCTCTCTTGTTCCACCTCCTCCCACTGTGATACGATATCGAAATTCCTAAAAGGAGATATCCCATGCCCCCATTTCTTCTTTTTGCTCTGTTCTTTTCCTTTTCTATTGCTTTTAATATGTTAGGGCCTTTAGTGACCAATATTATGGCAACTACGGGAATGAGCCTTACTGAGTGTGGTTCGTTGTTAAGTAGCCAGCAGTTAGGTGCCATTGGAACTATGGCTCTTATGTTTATATTCCAAAAAAGAATGAAACAGTCGACTCTTATGACAAGTGGGTATATTGCTATCATTATAGCATTTTTGGGAATCACTATTAATCAACACATCTTTATTATCTTTGCTGGTTATATAGTCCTAGGTGTTGGTTCCTTCTTGGTAGATAGTGGAACAAATAGTTTCATTGCAAGTGCCTATTTTAGTAAAAGGGCTCTTTATATCCCCCTCCTGCACTTCATGTATAGTGTAGGGGCTATTATTACTGGATATATTATCCTTCCTTTTAAAAGTCCTTCATGGCCATATGCATATATGAGTGTTGCGCTCGTTCTCCTCATCTTTATAACAATGTTCATAATTTCATCAAAAAACACCCATAGGCGACCTCTCGAAGATAAAGAGCAAGGTCCTACAAAGGAACTACTAAAAGATCCTGCTTTTATCCTCTACACATTAGTTATCATGTTTTATATGGGAATCCAGATTATCTGTTCAACGTGGATTCCTGTCTACGTTGAAACAGAACTTCATCAAAGTGCCCTCATGACGAGTACTTCATTAACAGCCTTTTGGGTAGGAATAGCCCTTTCTAGATTAATAATAGGCCCTATACTCAACAAAGGGGCAAAACCATTTACTCTATCAATATGGGGAATGGTGTTCTCTGCCCTCTCTCTCATTATTGCAACTTCGCTTTCTATTCATATAGGGAGTGTGTTGTTTTTTACCTTTCTTTGTGGCTTCTTTGCAGGCTCAACGATCCCTATGTATATCGTAGTAGTTTCAACATGGTATCCAAACAACACCACATTTATCTCCCTTTCCTACATATTATCAGGAACAATTGGAAGAATGATCTTCCCTTTCCTTGTTACTGTTATTGCAAGTAGCACCTCCTTAAGTTTTTCTCTTTCTCTTTCAAGTATTCTTTTTCTCCTTGGAGCCCTCTTCATACTCATCGTAAAAAGATTAAGTTCTAAACGCCCCTCCTACTCTCATGTATGATAAGATGTATCAAAGAGGTACCTTATGAAAACATATAGAAAAGAATTAGTGTTTCACCTAAATACAAGAAGAGGGCTCGTTAATATTACCAACCAGGTACGAGATGCTATCAAAGAGAGTAAAGTTAGTGATGGACTTGCCTTAATAAATGCAATGCACATCACCGCAAGTGTCTTCATCAACGATGATGAAAGTGGGCTACACAGAGACTATGAAAAATGGTTAGAAGGATTAGCACCTGAAAAGCCCTACTCTCAATATC
>SABI01000635.1 GCA_009929055.1 Spirochaetia bacterium
GTATTGCTCTTGGGTTTCATTTTCATTACGTTCGTAGCTCCAGAAACCATAGTCATAGACGAAGCCTTTATCTTCTCCTCTAATTACATCTCCGCCATAGCAAACCATATTCGTTTTACGCATAATATCAAGTAGCTTTAATGCATCATCTCTACTAAAAGCCCACTCTTTAACTCCTAAAGCTTCTTCTAAATATATTCCTTTTTCCTTTTTAAAGTTTTCAAATTCTGATTCCATATATTTTTATTATTTTTTACTAGGTTCAAATTTTCTATGCATAATATTTCCGTTACCATCTTTTATAAATGAAAAGCTTCCTTTAGCGCCATTATATCCACCTGGTATATCTAGCCTAGAATAAATCTTCCCGTCTCCCCCAATAATTTTAGTTACTTTTCCATCTCCTGCATAATTTCTTACTATTTCAGAGAAAGAATGATAATCACCTATTTTCATTTGTCGCAAAACTTTAGGACTGTACGAAGTTCCCTTAAAGAAATTAGAGGCAGACCTAGTTGTGTTAGCTGATTTTGCAATAGAAATAGTTTTGCCAGCCCCATAAGATACTGCCACCCCCACCTCTATCTGTCCAACTGTATTTCCTATCTGCCTTCCTTGCTCATAAGGACTTTGGGCAGAAAATTCATTGAAAGACATGGAATACCCTGTTTTAATTTCTCCTAGAGTTTGAGAAGGATTACTAGAGAGAGAAGAGGAAATCTCTTGCCCTGATTTTGCACTACTGGAAATATAATTAGCAGTGTTTTGGACTGTTTGAACTGGGTGTGTTATGGCGTTAACCGTGTTACTTGCCGCAGAATAGATTCCTTGTCCAAAACCAACCACATATCCAGTAACATTATTGACATAATCCCTAAAGGATTCTCCGTTGGGGTCAGCATATCTTAATGGATTGTTACGGCTATATGCATAGGAGTTCAAGCTTTGCGGATCTGTTAAGTCAAATCCTAACTCGAGAAAAGCTGGATCGACACTCAAAAACCTTCCCGTAGCTCCGTCGTAATAGCGCGCATCCATGTATGAGAGACTTGTATCCACATCATACTCATGCCCCGCAAACTTTCTTTGATCGGAATAGGTTCCTGATTTCTCATCTATCCTGATTGTACCAAATGGAAGATAGTCCAGCAATTCTTCTTTGATGTCGGAAGAATTAGTGGTAAGGTTGGAACCGGTGAGATGGTCTGTGGCGGTATAGTGAATTGTGGCAGATGTTCCGGTGCCCGTGATAGTGGCGATTTCTATTC
>SABI01000636.1 GCA_009929055.1 Spirochaetia bacterium
CGATAGAGGAGTGTGGGTGTGTGACCACAAGACTGTAAAAACTCTACCATCAGAACAGGAACTCTACATGGACATGCAGACCCTTATGTATTATGAGGCGTGTAGGTTAGACGAGAAATTAGTAAAGCTTCTAAAAGGCAAAAAATTGGCGGGTGTGGTATTTAATCATATTCGTACTAAGGCTCCGAAAGAACCTCAGGTGTTAAAGAGTGGTGGAATTTCAAAAGCCGCGTGTGATACAGACGTAGCAACGTATTTTGAAACTGTTAAAAAGAATGGATTAGACATTAACGACTATAAGGATATGCTAGATAAACTTAAGGGTAACATTTTCTTTAGGCGTACTAAAATTCCAGTATCTGAAACCACGATTGGTATTCTCAAAAAAGAGATTATAGCGACCTTAGACGAAATTGATGTACTACTTGAAAATACAGAAGTGTATCCACGTACATTATTAAAGGGTAGGTGTGCATGGGATTGTGAGTTTGCTCCCGTTTGTTTCGGGGAGTTGGCGGGGATGAACGTAAAAGGTCTTATTGAAGAGCAGTATGAACCAAAGGAGTCTAGAGAAGAAGAGCTAGACGTAGAGTAAAGGAGGATGAAATGGCAAGTAAGAAAACAGACGTACCTAAGTTAACCACAGAGGAAGTGGAATTGTACTTAGAGGAGGATGATTTAGACGCTATATCTTTAGACATGGAGGACGCCTTAACAGTAGAGGAGCCTATGGTAGAGGAGCGTATGGCAGAAGCTGCCTTTAAGCCCCCTGCTGACCCCCTCTCAGTTTTAGAGGCTCTTATCACCCCTATCGATGACTCTGTAGAGTACCTAACATGGGTTATTTACGGAAAGAATGGAACGGGCAAAACTACGTTACTTTCAACAGCGGATGGAGTACTTATACTGGCTGCTGAAGACGGTACGTTATCCATTAGAACTAAAGCTAAGAATGCACGTAAACTTAAAATTGATAGTTGGGAAAAAATAGAGTCTATTTACTGGTTACTTAAAAACGGTAATTATAGAAAAGATGGCGGTATTGACATTAAAACATCCACAGGGGTTTTTACCGTAAAATACTTAGCGATAGACACAGTTACAAAACTAGCTGAAGTTTGTATGCGTAATGTAGTACTCGGAGAACTCGATAAAGACGCAAGTAAAGACATAATTAAGAAAACAATGCGTGACTGGGGAGACATGAGTGAAAAGATGAAGTATTGGTTGCAGCAGTTTGAGGAGCTTCCCCTACAGAGAGTGTGGT
>SABI01000637.1 GCA_009929055.1 Spirochaetia bacterium
AGCTTACACTAATGAGAATTATGCCCGGAGAGGATATCGGGCTGGAACAGCACAATGAACTAGATCAGTTTCTGAGAATTGAATCTGGGAAAGGGGTTGTCTATATGGGCGACGACAAAGAGAATCTGTCATATCAGGCAAATGTGGAAGATGATTTCTCTGTAATGATTCCTGCCGGAAAATGGCATAATCTTGTTAATACAGGGGATGTCCCATTGCTGCTTTACTCAATATACGCTCCGGCAGAGCATCCTTTTGGAACAGTGCACACTACAAAAGAAGACGCTGTTGAGGCTGAGAAAAATCATGTACATTAGAATTTACAAACGCTCTGAAAATTTCTTATTATGAATCCAAAAATTGCAAAAAAGGGCCCTTATAAAGTTCAGCTTGAAGAGGGCAAAAGCTATCACTGGTGCGCATGCGGAGAGAGCAAGAATCAACCATTCTGCGATGGTTCACATAAAGGCAGTGGTATTACTCCTGTTAATTTCAAAGCAGAGAAAAGCGAAGAGCATTATCTTTGCGGATGCAAGCACTCTGCAAACAAACCATTTTGCGACGGATCGCATAACAACCTTAAGGATTAGAAAGTGTTCTAAAATTCTATTTCCTCTACAGGATAGAGGTCAAGCATAGAATTAATAAGGTAGGCCTTGTCATATCTGTCGATATCGCAAGGCCTTATTTTTTCTTCTCTTACTATATCTTCTCTTATAAGCTTAGCCCTTTTTGTTCCGGCAAGTAGATATGATTCGGGAGTATACAGATTCCCCATTCTTTCAAAAACTATATTTGAATAAGAGGTATCTGTTATCACTCCGTTTTTTACTATCAGAATATCATCACAATCATCTTTATAAGAGAGAAGAGAATCAATAGATGTTCTGTTTTCAAATTTAAATGGATAATCTATATCATCACATTCTACTATTTTCAGCCTTTTTATTCTCTTTGGTATGTATGGGATAAGTGTACCGGATATAAGCCTATCCGAATAGACTACTCTTAATTTGAATAAGCCGTCTGATATCTTCTCCCTCTCTCTTGCCAAAACACTATTTACACACGAAATGAAATCAAATCTCTCATTTGATTTTGAATAAAAAGATTGTATTGTTCTTAAGACTCTCTGCAGATGCTCATTAATGTCAGGAGCATCTCCATTTAATACTTTTATAGATTCTATGAATTTAATCATCTGTTTAAAGGAAGGTAAATTTTATTTATCATCTCCGCGTACTCCTCTTCTACATTGCTATTGAT
>SABI01000136.1 GCA_009929055.1 Spirochaetia bacterium
ATTTTTTCATTAAGGAGGAAACTATGAAAAAAACAATTGTAATGATTATGCTCATAGTGATGATCGTGGCAATGGGGACAGTATTCGCTCAAGGACAAGCTGAGGATACTGGTAAAGTCGAATTAAAACTAGCTCACATTTATGACCCTAGTCATGCTTGGCACCAAGGTGCATTAAGAGCTGCAGAAGTAGCAAAAGAATTATCTGATGGAAGAATTGATATCACAATCTACCCAGCTGGCCAACAAGGGACAGAACCTGAAATTCTTGAACAAGCAATTTTAGGCTCACTTGATATCGTTGCAGCAGGTGCTGGACAAGTTGGAACAATTTACTCTCCAATCAACGTTCTTGAAATGCCCTACACATTCAGAGATAACCAACACGTATTAGCCTTTGGCCAAAGTGAAGTGGGAAAAGAACTCTTTGAAGGATTTAGAAAAGCTCACGGCGCAAGAATTATTGGACCTAGTTCATATGGTATTAGACAAATGACTGCTAACAAACCTATTTACACTCCAAAAGATCTTGCTGGATTTAAACTTCGTGTTCCTGAACAAACAGTAACAGTTGCTTATGGAAAAGCTATGGGTGCTAACCCAACTCCAATTGCTTATGCAGAAGCCTACATGGCTCTTCAACAAGGAGTTGCAAACGGACTCGAAAATCCACTTTCAGCTATTTCTTCAATGAAATTCTACGAAGTACAGGACTACATCATTCTTACTAGCCATGTAACTAACGCATGTTTCTACGTTATGAACGATGCTAAATTCCTTTCACTCAAAGAAGCAGACCAAAAAATAATTCTTGAAGCATTTAAAGAAGGATCAAAACGAATTGTTGAACTTCTTGACAAAGATGACAGAGAACTAATTAGCTTCTTCGAAGCACAAGGACTCGAAATTATTACTCCAGATATTGATGCATTCAGAAAAGCAACAGCATCAATGCCTAAAGAATTCGCTTACTGGTGGGAAAAAGAATTTGGTGCAGACCTTCACCAAAGAATTCAGGCTGTTAAGTAAGAATTAACATACCTAATTTGGTAAAATGATAACTTTACAATGACCAGCATTTTTTGCTGGTCGTTGTATATAAGTACCTACCACTATCAGCAGAGGAAAGTTATGAACAATAGAGCTATTAAGAAGATTACAGATATAGAGAGAACATATCATAACGAGATAAGAATCGTTCAATTTGGTGAAGGTAACTTCCTTCGTGCATTTTGGGGGAAAGCTATTCACGAAATGAATGCTAGTGGTGTATACAAAGGACAAATTGCGGTTATTCAACCAATTAAAGAGGGGAAGATAGACCTTTTAAAGAAGCAAAACTATCTTTATAATGTTGCTCTTCAAGATGAAGAGAGAAACGACATAGTTCTCGTAGAATCAATTAGAGAAGCGATTAATCCCTACACAGACTATGCTTCATTTCTTGCTCTTGCGACTTTGCCTCACCTGCAGGTGATTATCTCAAATACTACTGAAGCTGGAATTGTTCTTGATGAACACGACTCACCTTTTTCAGAGCCACCCTCAACATTTCCAGGGAAGATTCTTGCTTTTCTTTATGAACGCTATAAAAGCTTTAATGGAGATGAGTCTAAGGGTTTACTTATTATTCCCTGTGAGCTTATTGAACGTAATGGCGAAAGGTTACTCGATGTAGTGGTTACCCTTGCTCAACTAAATAAGATGGATAAGAGTTTTATCAATTGGATTACGATAGCAAACTCCTTCTATAATACATTAGTTGATGGAATTGTTACTGGGTTCCCTCATAAAGAGATAGATAGTTTCACTTCTCGCCTTGGGTATAAAGATGAATTACTTGTGAAATCAGAGCCATACAGATTCCTTGCAATTCAAGGAAATAAAGAGAAAGCTAAAAAATTCCCTATTGAAAAGTCATCTATTAAAGTTGTTTGGGGAGATGATATCCAGCGCTTTAGAGATATTAAAGTGAGACTTTTAAATGGGTTTCAAACAATGCTTTCTCACTATGGTTTTTATGCTGACATCCTTACTGAAAGAGAAGCTGTAGAAGATGATATTGTTGGTAAAAACATGACCAAAGGACTTTATGAATCTATTATACCTACATTAGCTTATCCAGAAGATGAAAAAGCAGAGTTTGCGGCTACTATGCTTAAACGATTAAAAAATCCAGGAATTGAACATATTTTAATGGATATTAATCTTAATAGTTTCACAAAGTTTCAAACAAGACTTCAACCATCGCTAGAAGAACATAAGAAGAAAGGTGCTATACCTCCCTTCCTATTGTTTGCATTAGCCCTTGTATTAAGCTACTATACTATAAGTGAGAAAGATTCATCTAATCGTTATATTGGGGTGTTTAAAGGAAAGAAATATCAAGTATTTGATGACCCTAAATTGCTTCAAACTCTTTATACTATAGCGTTAGAGGCAACACAAAAAAAATGGACAACATATGAATATCTCTCTAGTGTGATGAGTAGTGAAAAATTATGGATGAGGAACCTTACTCTCACAAGTGATGAAATGAATCAAGTTTCTCAAATGATTGATAGCATAAAGGCAGGAGGTGTCAGGGCTGTTGACCTTTTTTAGAGTCTTATGAGTGTAGAGAGAAAAAACATGGAAAAAGTTCGTTAAGAATAAGGAGTTAGATTAAAGTGAAAAAAATGTATGGATATATAGAGCAATACTTCCCATATTTTATGTTTATCATGATAAGTGTGGTGATGCTTTTGCAGGTGGCAATGAGAACTTTCTTTGGGATCTCATTTTCTTGGTCAATTGAGCTTTCACAGTATATGAACGTGTGGTTGACCTTTGTTGGAATTGCATATTTGAGAAAGATTGATGCTCATATCAGAATTGAGATGTTTTCTAATTTTTTAGAAAAGAGGCTTCCTAAAAACATTAGTAAAGGATTCATCTTTTTCAAAAAAACAATGAATATTATCTTCATGATACTTCTCATTTGGTTTGGATTTGAGATGTCAAGAAGAACGTGGAATCTCCGTTCTCCCGCAATTCAGATACGACAGACCTTCTTGTATATGTGTGTTCCAATAGGGGCTGCAGGATATTTTATTCGTGATATCCTTGATCTAATTGCCATTGCCAAAAAAGACCGGGAGGAAAAAGTATGATTGTAATTATGTTTGTGTTGTTGTTTGTCTTTTTGGCTATGGGAATTCCAGTAGCTATCTCAGTAGGCCTTCCTTCATTGCTTTATGTAATATTTGAACCAAGTATTCCAGATTTTGTGTCAGTACAAAGAATGGTGTCAGGAATTAATACCTATAGCCTCCTTGCAATCCCCTTCTTTATTTTTGCAGCGAACTTAATGAATAGTGGTGGTATAACCAACAGGATCTTTAAATCGTGTGAAGTAGGAATGGGGCGTGTACGTGGTGGGCTCGCTTATGTAAATATTATTGCTTCGGTTATCTTCGCTGGAATGTCAGGTGCTGCAATTGCAGATGCGGGTGGTCTTGGTTCAATTGAAATTAAGGCGATGAGAGAAGCTGGATATGATGAGAGGCTTACACTTGGAATTACTGCAGCCTCTTCCCTCATAGGGCCAATTATTCCTCCTAGTATGCCCATCATTGTGTATGGTGTTGTAGCTTCTACTTCTATTGGAAGACTTTTTGCTGCAGGTGTAATTCCAGGAGTGTTAATGGCAGGAATGCTCGCTATTATGATCTTCGGTCTTCAACATATCTGGCAACTTCCAAGAGGAAATAAGACAACTATTGTTGAAAAGATTCTTGCTTTTAAGAAGGCATTCTTGAGTCTTCTTACTCCTATCATCATCCTTGGTGGTATCTTTGTAGGGTTCTTTACCCCAACTGAAGCAGCTGCTATTGCATGTTTATACGCTTTAGGGCTCTCTTTCCTCTACAAAGAACTCAATTGGAAAAGTTTCTTAGATACAGTAAAAGATTCTATGATTACGACTGTACAGGTACTCATCATCGTTGCATCAGCTTCTTTATTCTCTTGGATAATTGCTCGTGAACAGATTCCTCAAATGTTTGTAGAGCTTGTAGCAAGATCAGGCTTCTCTCCTTGGGTTATTATCCTTCTCGTAAACTTACTTCTACTCTTTGTTGGGTTGTTTATGGAAACTGTAGCTTCGATTAACCTCCTTGTACCAGTTCTCTTACCAGTTATGCTAACACTTGGGATGGACCCTGTTCAGTTTGGTGTAATTATTATTCTTAACCTTGTAATTGGAACAATGACTCCTCCATTTGGGACGGTGTTGTTTGTCCTTAGTAGTGTGGCAGAGGTCTCGGTAGAAACGGTAACAAAGAGTGTTGTTATCTTCTTCCCTCCATTACTACTCGTTTTAACCCTTATTAACATGTTCCCACAACTCACCTTATGGTTACCAAATCTTATCTTTGGCGTAATCGGCTAACCACTAAAGAGTGATTAAATTTGTGAGCATCGAAAGGTGCTCATATTTTTTTTAGTGTCCATACAAGAAATCTTTAACATCTTTCCCTTTTATCTACTATTGTTTACACATATTTCTTTTTTAAGTAAACTTACCTTAGGAGTTATTAATGAATAAGCAAGATATTATTAGTGTCTATGGATCAAACCCAAGTAAGATGACAAAAGCCCTCCTTGAAGCAATTGATATTGACTCTCTTCTTCCTAATAAGGCCTCTTCTATTGCATTAAAACCCAACTTAGTTGTCGCTTCATCAGCCGATGGTGGGGCTACGACGCACCCAGAAATAGTTATTGCTATCATCGAATTCTTGCAACAAAGAGGCTATTACAATATAAGCATAGTAGAGAGTGCCTGGATTGGAGACTCCACAAAAAAGGGATTCAAGGTACATGGCTATTATGATATCAGTGATACCTACAACGTTGCCCTCATTGATGTGAAGGATGATGAATATAGTACTAAAACTATTCATAACGTAACCATGGAAGTGAGTAAGGCAATCCTAAATACTGACTTTCTTATTAATCTCCCAGTCCTTAAGGGGCATTGTCAAACGAACATGACCTGTGCTTTAAAAAACATGAAAGGGTGTCTTAGTGATCGCTCTAAGCGATTATTTCACACCCTTGGCCTGCACCATCCTATTGCAGCCCTTAATGCAGTACGGACTGCAGATCTAGTTATCGTAGATAGCCTTAATGGAGACTTAGACTTTGAAGAGGGGGGAAACCCTGTACAAACAAACAGAATGTTTGCAGCTAGAGATAGTGTCCTCGTTGATACCTATGCAGCGTCTCTTATAGGATTTGAACTAGAAGATATTCCTTATATTACAAAGGCTCGTGAGATGAAAGTTGGTTCAACTGATCTCTCTCAAGCTCACTTTATTCAACTTAACGAGCCTAGTGACGAAGAGGTTGCTAAGCCTACAGGAGCTGTTGCCTATTTGAGTAAGCACATTGAGCCCCTCTCTGCCTGTTCAGCCTGTTATGGAAACCTCATTCATGCCCTAAAGCGTCTTGATGAAGTAGATCGACTACAAGATATCAAGAGGCCAATTTGTATTGGTCAAGGATATAAAGGGGTAGTAGATTCTACTAAGATTGGGGTAGGAATTTGCACTAAAGGATTAGGAAAGAGCCTTAAAGGGTGTCCCCCTAAGGCTCTCGATATGATCTCTTTTCTTAAGGAAATGAATGGGTAGTAAGAATCTCTTATTTGGAATCTTTTTTCATTGTATCTTTTAAACTAAAATAAATTGCTCCTACATCTTTATCTCCATAGCCTGTATGAGAGGCATGTTCAAAGCTTTCAAGGAGTGTATCTAAGAGGGGGAATCCTCCAATAGAGGCAAAAAGGTCTTTGTTGTAGCGCAAATCTTTATAAGCAAGGTCTAAAGAGAAATTCACATCAAAAGAATCTTTGATAATTCTATTCATCATCGTAGTAAAGCCCCAGCTGTTTCCCCCACTACTGCCAATATAATCATACACTGCGTCTCTTGAGACGTTCATGTTTTGCATAAGAATGTCTACTCCAGCAGTTGCAGCTTGGCTAAGGATTGCAAGGAAGTTATTCATGAGTTTTATTGAGTTTCCAGCTCCAGAGCCTCCAGCATAGACTATCTTACTTGAAACAGCTTCAAGAACTTTTCGGTACTTTTCTAAGACCTCTTTTCTTCCACCTACAACAAGTTTTATGGTTCCCTCATCTGCTTGAACAGGGCCCCCGGTCATAGGAGTATCGAGCATATCGATACCCACTTGGGCTAAAGAAACAGCCACTTGTTTTGTGGACTCAGGATGGGCAGTTGAGAAGTCAAGGAGGCACTTCACCTTTCTCTCTTTACAGTTAAGAAGACCAAGGATGGTCTGTTCAACCACAAGGGAGTCAGGAAGACAAGTGATAAGTATATCTGAAGAGGTGAATACATGAATAAGATCTTGAGTAAGAGAAATATCAGCATTTCTCAGGTAGATAATAGTAGAATCATTCTCATCAATCTTTCGTTTGTAGACAATGACTGGATAGCCAGCTTTTTTGAGGTTTTTTGCTATTCCTCTTCCCATTGCACCAGCGCCAATAATACCAATTGTTTCCATAAATTTTTCTCCTCGTTAGGAATTATTCTACCCTAGATTGGATGAATTTATCACCCTCTCCTAATTTTTCTTATTTTTTAGACGTAATTTATGTATTTGATGAGAAATAAG
>SABI01000638.1 GCA_009929055.1 Spirochaetia bacterium
ACACCGAGACCCTACATAATCCTATACATAGTTTACTTTCCTGTATAGGACTCCAGGTTCAAAGCAGCATTAAAATCTCTATCAAGAGAAAGTCCACAGCTAGGGCAGTTGAAAACTCTATCCTTTAGCGTAAGTGTTTTAAGGATAGCACCACAGCAACTACATCGCTTAGAAGAGGGGAAGAATCTATCGGCAATTACTAGCTCTATTCCACGTGCAGAACACTTGTACTCAAGTTGCCTTCTAAACTCGTAGAAGGTCTGTTCCGATATGGCTTTGGATAAATGCCTATTTTTCATCATTCCGGATACATTCAAGTCTTCAATAACTATTCTAGAAGGAAGTAGGTCAACAACCTTTCTGGTTGTTTTGTGTGTATGATCTTTGCGTATATTACTTAGCTTGTAATATAAAGCACGAATTCTATCATACACTTTTCTTTTATTTGCCGAACCTTTCTTACTCTTTGAAAACTTGCGCTGCACCATCTTCAGCTGCTTCTTGATAGATTTCACCTTACTTGTCTTGTTTATGTTTGGAAACACTAACTTCTCACCATTACAAGACACGGTAGCTAAGGTTTTAATGCCAAGGTCAACTCCAACAGAGTAATCATTCAGGGTATAGTCTTGGTTTTCGACCCCCATAGAAAACGACAGAATCCATTTGCCGTTAACATAGGATACCCTTGGGTTGTAATACTTACCAGAAGTTCTTCCTTGTGGAAATACCAGATTAGTCTGCACCTTTACTCTACCAATTTTAAGTAGAACTGCACAACCATCGGTAAAGTAAAGCATGTCATTTGGCTGTCCGAAAGAAGGGGTAACAAGTCCTTTTTTCTTAAACTTCGGATGGCCTATCATGTCATAGGGGGTAAGGCTTTTACCGTTTCTTGCAGCATATTTTCTTTTATTATCAGAAAATTTCTTACCTTTCTTCTGAAGAGCAAAGAAGCGTTTATATGCTGTCCCTAAATCAAGTATTGCAAAAGCTATAGCCTTTGAAGAGACTTCATTAAGCCAGTAGAAATTTTCATCACTTGATTTTAAGGAAAGTAAGTGCTTTCTTAAATCATACGCACTAAGAAACGGTTCACCATTTTTGAACCTTTCCATCTGGTAGCCCAATCCCCAATTCCATGAAAAACGTGCAGCTGACGCATTTAACCACAAGTTCTTTTCCTGTTCTTCTGTTGGAAGAAGCCTTACTTTGAATCCTTTCATTTGTTTTTGTTTCTTATCGGTGTTCATTGTTTTCACCT
>SABI01000639.1 GCA_009929055.1 Spirochaetia bacterium
GTATCCACCATGCTAACTTAATCAACTTTGGTATTCTCCCTTTAGAATTTATTAATCAAGACCAATATGAAGAAATCGACCAAGGAGAGACCATAATAATCGATAATCTTCTTGAACAAATTGAACTTCACCTTTCTAATAAAACTCCAATAATTGTCAAAAATAGGACAAAAGATAAAGAAATTTACACAAAAGCCAACATCTCAGAGTTACAATTCCAATATCTCAAAGTTGGTGGACTCCTTGAATACACTAAAAGGAATTCATAGAAGAAAAATAAGTAGTAAAAAAGGGAACAATATATAAAAGAAGCTAGCCTCTTGGCTAGCTTCACTCATATTATCTCTCTTTAATGTCATGTACCTTACGAACAAATGGCCCATCATACACCTGTCTAGGCCTACCAATTTTTCCATAAGGATCTTTTTTCCACTCCAACCAGTGAGCAATCCAACCAGGAAGACGGCCAATAGCAAACAACGTAGTAAACATATTAGTAGGAATACCCATTCTTCTGAATATCAACCCTGTATAGAAATCAATATTTGGATATAAACCACGTTCAATAAAATATTGATCTTTTGTGGCAACATCTTCTAACTCTAAAGCTAAAGTTAATAAAGGATCCTGATCTCCACTTTCTCCAAGTACTTCCTTGCACAACCGTTTTGCAACTTTTGCTCGAGGATCAAAAGTCTTATACACCCTATGACCAAACCCCATTACAAGATAAGGGTTAGACTTATCTTTAGCTTTTTCTACCATATCTGAGGCACTCCATCCATTAGCAATAGCCTCCTCAAGCATCTCAATAACCGCTTGGTTTGCACCACCATGCTTATATCCCCAAAGGGCACAAATACCAGCAGAAACAGAAGCATATAAATTAGCTTCACTACTAGCAGTAAGACGAACAGCAGTAGTTGAACAGTTTTGCTCATGGTCAGCATGTAAAATCAACAACTGGTTAAGAGCTTTTACATGAAGAGGATTAATCTTATAATCTAATACCGGAGAACTAAATAACATATTCAAAAAGTTTTCACAGTAACTCAGTTTATAAGAAGGATTCACAAAATCTTCACCTCTCATATGCCTATATTGAAAAGCAGTAATGGTACGAATCTTTGAAACAAGACGAGTAACAGCAAAGTCAACCTGCATTTCTGGGTCAATATCATCCATATCAGGATAAAAAGCACTCAAAGAAACACTCATTGCAGCAAGTACAGACATGGGATGAGCATCAAAAGGATACCC
>SABI01000640.1 GCA_009929055.1 Spirochaetia bacterium
TCAATAAAAAAACTAAAGTATAAGAAATAAGATATGAAGATTAAAGTAAAAGAAATTACCTCTGGTTGTTTTCCTGTAAGGAGTGGAGAGGGTATGTCAGATTGCTATGATTTATTCTTGGCAGAAGATGTAGTCTTGAAGAAAGGAGAGTTAGGTATATTCAAGTTGGGAGTAGCAATGAAACTCCCTAAAGGAATGAGGGCTACTATTTGGAGTAGAAGTAGTACTCCGCCTAAATGGAGTGTGCAAATAGCAAACAGTGCAGCTATTATGGATAATACCTATAGTGGTGATGAAGATGAATGGAGAGTAGAATTACTTGCATTTAAAACTATTACCATTCCTAAAGGAACAAGGGTATGTCAATTTGAAGTTGTGCCTTCTCAATTTGCTACTGCATGGCAGAAATTAAAATGGCTATTAGCATCAACTCTACTTCTGGAGCCTGTAGAGACTCTTGGAACAAATAGTAGAGGTGGTATTGGGCAGACAGGAAAGTAATCACTAAAAAAAAAAAACACGAAACATGGAGTTTGTATGGAAAATTGTAGCAATGATAGTGGTACTGGCTTGTGTAGCCATTATTGCTGGAGTTGTTAATCTAATAATGAATAGAAGGAAGATAGACCCTAAAGTAGGGAGAATCTCATTTAGGGAGTCTATGGATTTGGTTGAATTACCAATTGTTACATTTATGAACAATGGTAAGAAACTAAACTTCCTTCTTGATACGGGTGCATCTTATTCTTCAATTAATGAAGCTGCTCTTGAAGGGTTATCTTATGTAGAGACTGGAGAGACAGGCTTTGGAATGGGGATTGAGGGTACTATTAAAGAGGATAGAGGTTATATCAGAATGAATGTGGACTATAGAAGTCAAAGCTATGAGGATGATTTCCAAGTAGTAGACTTAAGTCAGGCATTTGGAATGATTAAACAGGAGTATGGTATTAACCTACATGGAATCTTAGGTAGTACTTTCTTTCAGAAGTATAGGTATGTACTAAATTTTGATGAATTAGTAGCATATTCAATGATATGAAAGACTTAATAGAGTTAAAATCAAGAGGAGAAGAACACAATTATCTTAGGAGATTAGTTAAACCAGATGGTAGTGAATCACACACTTATATGTTAAAGACTTCCACATATACTATGAGGAGTGGTTTGACAGATAAGAAGAAAAAGTTCATAGACCCATCAGGTGGTCCAATGATAGTTGAGGGAGAATATCTTAAAGAAGCTGAGGCAGTAGTC
>SABI01000137.1 GCA_009929055.1 Spirochaetia bacterium
CGGCTAAAGAGGGATCGGCTTATGCTAAAAAGTTAGTAGGTAATTACATGTCCTCTTCCGTTCATTCCTCTATTTTAAGAGGTGTTAGAGGTAAACTGGATGAGAGTAACCCTATGGATAAGATGTTTGCTGATTTCCAACGTGCAGGAGGTGAAACGGGGTACTCGGATCTATTCAAGTTAGAAGACTTCCAGAAGATGTTAAAAGAAGGACTTAATGAAGGTACTGATTGGAGAAAAATCTATACTTGGTACACAGGGTCCATAGACATGTTGAATAGATGGGCCGAACTTGCATCCAGATTCTCTACATTTGTAACAAGTAGGAATAGTGGAAGGGATATAGAACGTTCGGCTTATGACGCGAAAGAGATTACTTTAAACTTCAACAGAAAAGGAACGGGTGCATTTTTAGGGAATTGGTTGAAATTTGCCTACCTATTTGCTGGTGCCGGACTACAGGGAGCTTACTCTATGGCCAATCTTGCTTTAAGCAAAAGAAGTCAAAAGAGAATTACCATGGTATTTGCGGGTACGGCTATGTTAGGCTTAATTATTCCTCTTATTAACGATATGTTCCTAGGTGGGGATGATGATGAACTGTACTCTAAAAAGCCTGACTATGAAAGAAAGAGTAACTTCCTAATACGTATACCTGGATCTGATTCATTCTTTAAATTACCGATTTCTCAACCTCTCAGACCTTTCTACAACATAGGGGAAACTTTATATCAGATGGTGAAAGGCAATAGAAATGCAGGTGAGGGAACCATGGATATCATAGGTGGATTTGGAATGTTACTTCCTTTTGATCCATTTGGAGGTAGTAGTTTAGTTCCTTCAGCTTTTCAACCGGTCTTCCAGGTAAAAGAGAATAAAGATTTCTTTGGACAGAAGATTTATAAAGACGACTCTTTCACACAGTATGATCCGGAATTTAAGAGGGCATTTTCTAACACTTCACCCGCTTTTGTGGAACTTACAAGAGCTTTGAATGAAATAACGGGTGGTGATGAAGTAACAAGAGGAATGGTAAACGTAAATCCGGCAATTTTGGAGCATCTTGTAGAAGGATACTTAGGTGGAGCTTTTAAATTTGTGAACGACATAGGCAAACAGGTGAACGGGGCCATTGAGGTTTCTAAAGGAAATGTGTATCCTTACGACTCCAGAAGTTATCCTATCGTGGGACGTTTCTACACAAATACGGCCGCTACTTCGGATATTAACGCTGAGTATTACAAAGTGATAAACGATTCTGAAGAGTTGAATCACAGAGTTAGAAAATATCAAGAATTGGGAAGGAAAGGTGATCAGGAAGCTTTTGAAAAATCATTAGAACTCATGATTAGTCCTGAGTATAAAAAAGCTATATTTGTTAAAGCCTTCAAGAAGAGAATTGACGACCTTAAAAAAATGGCAAAAGATGGTAACTTGGAGAAGAATCCAGTCCTAAAAGGTCAAGAAAGAGAGCTAAAGATTATAATGTTAAACGAAATAGAGAAATTAGATGAAAAGTAAATTCTTTAATAGAAACTTAAAGACCGGCAGAACAGAGAAGAAAGCTGCCGGTCTGACGAATGCTCTCGACGTTCTTATGGAAGCGAATTACGCTTGGTTAAGTCTTGAAGACGTGAGAAAGAAAGCGAGAAGGTCTGTGATGTACTCTCACGAGGATCAATGGGGTGACTTAATTAAGGACCCTAATGATGGTAAAACAAAAACGGAATCCCGTTATATCATGGACCAGGGGAAGCAACCTCTTAAAAACAACATGATCAAACCGATTATTAAGAATATTGACGGTCAATTCAGGTCCAGCACAACCAAACCGGTATGTGTTGTACGGGACCAGAGAGAGTCTAAGTTAGGTGAGATGATGTCGGTGGCTATCGAGTACATACACGAAATAAACGAGATGCAGGAATTGGACGCAAACTCTTTAAACTCTTTAATGAATACAGGTTTTACATGCCAACGAGTTGAGTATGGGTTTAATCCGGCAAAACAGGATATGAATGTGTGGGTTTATGGTTCCAATCCTTTTAGGGTGTTCTTTAACTCTAACATGGAGGATCCAAGAGCATGGGATCTTAATCTTATTGGGGAGATATTCGATATTCCTTTAAAAGACGTATACGCTCAATTCTCTAAGAGTAGCTCTGATAAGGAGAAGATAGCAAGTATCTACGGACACAGATTGGATGCATTCTACGCTCAAAGAGGGATGCAGGGTGACCAGAATAAAAACATGACCTTCTTTAATCCTTCAAGGCTTGACCTTTGTCGTGTTATTCTAGTGTGGAAGAAAGAGACGAGAGAGTGCTACTTCTGTCAAGACGAATTAGAAGGTAAGTGGTGGTACTCGCCATTTAGTGATAAAGGTACGATAGACGCAATTAACGCTCAAAGAGTTTATGACGCTAAATTAAACGGAGTTGAAGAGGAAGATGTCTTACTTATAAAATATGAGTACTCAGTCGAACAGTATTGGTATTATAGATACATGTCTCCCGCGGGGGACGTTCTTCAGGAAGGACGTTCACCTTATTGGCATAAAGAACACAACTACGTTCTACATATTTATCCTATGCTTCATGGTAAGATTTATAACTTCATTGAAGACTTCATAGACCAACAGAGATCCATTAACCGGACCATGACACTAATTGATTTTATTAGGGGTGCGGCAGCTAAGGGCCTTTTGGTTGTAGATGAAGACGCTTTTGAAGGTATGTCAAGAGAAAAGATTGTAGATGAATATGTACGATTCAATGGTGTTTTATTCGCAAAGATGAAACAAGGTGTGAACCTGGACAACGTTATTAAACAATACAACGGACAGGCTTCGGTTGCAGGGGATTATGAACTTCTAAACATCCAGCTTAGATTGATTAACGAAATCTCCGGGGTAAATTCCGCTATGCAGGGGAAAGCTCCTACGGCCGGAACTCCTTCGGCTCTTTACGCTCAACAAGTGCAAAACTCCGCATTAAATCTTAGAGGTCTTTTGGATTCATTTAAAAGTTTCAGACTAAAGAGAACTTCTAAGGTAATGAAGACGGCTCAACAGTACTATACTTCTGCCAGGTACATTGATTTAGCTGGGACAGACTACGATAAAGAATCTAAGTGGTACGATCCTGAGAAGGTTCAAGATGCGGATATTGACGTTTCTCTAAGCGAAGGAACTAATACTCCGGCTTATCAGATGTTGATGAATGATATGTTGATGGAATTATTCAAAGCTAACGCTATAGACGTTAAGAAGTTACTTGAAAACTCTTCCCTCCCTTTTGCTTCCAGAATATTAGAAAGCATAAAAAGAGACGAAGAAGCAATGAAAGAACAAGGTCTTCAAGGAATGCAAGGAATACCGCCAGAACTTATGCAGCAGGCAAACCAAGCTGCGCCAATGCTACGCTAGATAGAAGCCTCCGATATAATTCGGGGGCTTTTTACTTGTGACACAATTACCGGTCTAGGAAGATCCCAATGATAGCATACCCATACCCCAATCGCTCTGGTCATTAATTTATCATCGTGCATACCTTCTACGGCACCCATGGTCTTTCCATCTTCTTTTAGTTCAAAAGTATCATGCTCAAATATGGCTTGTTGGTCACGCTCAATGTAAAGCCCGTCTCTGACTGCCTTAACGTGATGTTTAATAACCATCGGTTTAGTGGAGGAGTTTGTATGGAATCCCCACCTTTTAGGTGCACCCTGTCTGATTTGATCTATAGGAGTACGAGAATAGAGGTTATCGTAATGTCCGGCTATTTCATCTAAGATGTACTCGAAGTTGTCACCCTCTGTACCTTCGGTTTCTAATGTGTTACTTTCTATGACTAATAAGGCTTCTCCGTACATAGTTGCAATTTGTGCGGCTTTCCATGCTACTTTATCATGGTCAATGTGTCCGTGCCACTCCGCAGCAATATCGGGAACACCTCCCTCCATCATAAAATACCTGTCAAACACAACTATATCTGAAAAGTCGGCTTGATCTGATACTCCGCCAATATCTACTACAACTATATAACGGTCTCTTATCTTCTCACTATCCGGCATCATCCAGACTTTAAGATCACCTTTCCCTTGTGCGAATCTCATACCTATAAGTGAGTCCGGACCGGTATCCGCTCTCCCTACCAATTCTCCCTTAAATTCCGGATCAAGACAAGACTTCTCTAATTTACGAACATCTTCCATTCTAAAGATGCGTCGTCCTGTGCTCTGGAATGCCTCTAACGCGGTAGATGGGTACTCGGAGTTGAGTCGCCACTCCGCCATGGTCTTTCTCTTCTTCTTGTACCAATTGATAGCCTCTAATGTGGCTCCCATCTCCCATAACATCCACTCTTTATCCTCCATTTCATCTATAAATGTATCATAGTCGTCTATTGGATTTGAGTAGATGTCAATCATGAACCATGGTATAAATACGGGAGTTAGGTTATTCTCCCCCTTCTCAGCTTTTATATATTCTCGGTGGAAGTAATTTCCAACTCCCTTAGCGGTGGATTCTAATGCAAGAAAAGAGTATTCAGTTTCATATAAAGAACCGATAATAGATTGAATAAGATCCTCAGGTTTCTTCTCTTTTGTTGCTTTCCATAAACCCACCTCAGTCAAGTGAGCCATTGAAATATCCGAAGAACGGAGTGTGTCCGGTTTTTGAGCTGATCCAATAGATATTACACAATTTGTATTCTCAATCACCCTATTCTTAGAGCTTCCTTCAAAAGGAGTGAATTTAATCTGGTCATTTAATAGCCAATCCGGATAAGATGCAAGAGCTTTAGTAACCATCCCTCTTACGTTTCTTGACTGCCCTTCTACGTCTCCGCAAATCACACTATTCCAATTGTTTCTGTGAATTAATTGGATCCACAACATGTAGAACTGAATGAGAGTAGACCCACCCCATTGTCGTGCTTTAAGAAGGATTATTTCGATAGGAACTCCGTCTAATCGCATCCTCTCCAGGATTCCTAATAAATACCTCTGTGCTCTGTTTAAAGAAAATTGGATATCATACGGTTTCCCTTTCGCTTTAATCTTGATAAAGGAATAGGCCCAATATTCAAAATCATATTTTACTCTCTCTCTTATAAAGGCTCTCCATGTCTCCTCTATATTGTCGTCGTTAAATTCTATCTGAAGAACGTCCGTAATAAAGGATTCAAAACCATTTTCTGACATCAAAGAGACTAAAGGTGTATTTGCAAAGTCTACCGGAAGATACATATCTTCTAGTGGTGCTCCTTCAATATAAACCGACACTCTCTCTATTGACGTACTTCCATAACCACTTAACGGGTCATAAGGTGCATTAATGAGTTCATTTCGTTTCCTATTCTCTTCTAATATGTTATTTTTTTCTAACATATAATACGTTCCTCATGATTAAGCTCAATGAAACAGAGATTCCTAAAGAATAAAGGTGGACCAGAAAAGCGAGACTATGATTTATGATTGGTGGAATGAATAGAAAAAGTATAGCCAATCCGTAATACTTGATAAGCTCTTTTTTAGAGAATACACCCCATATAAAAACCATGTAGATTCCAACTAAAGAAAAAGCGATAGAAGAGGCCCCTATGGTAGGAAGAGATGCTCCAAGGTAACCGGATAAAGTTGAAGATGTAGCTACAATTAAAATGGCCAACCAATCTAGCGTGTGTTTCTTGATAGTTTTCCAATAAAGATAGATTACGATAACATTCACCATCATGTGTAAAAAAGAGTTGTGGATGAATTGGAATGTGATATACTTGTACCACTCACTATCACTTGAAGCGGCTAAAAAACTAAGGTCGTAAAATCTCGACACAGAGAATACCAGTATTATTGCTAGGATTAAGTACATAATTATCTTTTTAATTGTTGGTAAATAATTCGTGAAAATTGCTTTTTTGAAATGTAGAAGCCTTCGGTCTCGGTCTCCAGAATATCCATAAGGATGGTGAATGAGCTGGTGTTTGTGGATGAATCTTTGAACCTCTTTAAAATCTCGTTATACATTCGTGACTTTTGATCTCCGGTTGCTCTGGGTGACCGTCCTTTAATCATGTCTGAAATTGCTCTTCTTGCTATCTCGTAAGTAACATAGAACCTAGGTGCCCTATAGGTCATAGCCTTTTCGATTATGACTGATTTAGGGATGAATTTAGCCATATCGCCAAAGGAATTAATCGCTTTTTCGTATGCTTCAAAAATGTCTTTCCTTCTTTGTTCGTACAAGTCTTCACTTTCCATGGTTATAAAATTCTATTAGAACAAATATAATGAATGTACTTGTCAAAAAGTTGTCATTATGTCCCAAAATAACAACATGATATATAATGTATTATGCTTACTTTGTTAAAGTGATACTTTAAATAAATTTTCAAACAGATGGAAGAAGTTTTGGAAGAAAAAAATGTACCAACTAAAAGCAAAAAAGATGCTTTTATGGAGTACGCAGGATCTAAGTTTGAGGGGTTTAATCCCGAAGACGAAGAGGGTATGTTTGGGACACTTATGGAAACTATGACTTCTGCGGATAAGAGCAATCAAATGCTTTTAGACGCTATTGAGTCTGATCCTAGGTTTGCTCAAATTCTATCGGATATAGTGAATAAGAAGCGAGG
>SABI01000641.1 GCA_009929055.1 Spirochaetia bacterium
GAATTGCTGGGGAGCATCAATCAGGAGGAATACTCGATAATTCATACAACATTGGGAGGATTGATGGGGATATAACTTCGGGAGGAATAGCGGGAACAGTTAACTCTAATGTTAGAAACTGCTTTAATGCAGGACAGATATTGCTTGGAGATCCCATTGGAAATGAAAGCGCAGATTATATATCTTACTGCTACTACCTTTCTGAGGAAGATACTTCCGAGGAGCAAAATACAAAGAGAAACGCTTTTTCCTTTGAGGGAGGGGCATATAGGGTTAATGCTTTCGAACAGTACATTATTTACTCTCAGGTTGTTACCGCTGATGATACTACCCTATTATCTTCTGCACTTCATGATTGGGCAGAGGCAGAAGGGGGAGATTATATATCATGGAAAGAAGGGGATGATTTACCTGAATTTCTTGCCAAGTATTCTGTAAATTTTCCTTCTATTCAAGGATGCACCTTTTCTCCCTATGGAGGAAGTTCTTCTCCTGTCATGGAAAACGAAGCATTTTCATTTGTAGTTACCCTACTTCCCGGGTACACAAACAGTATTATTACCGTAAAAGCAAACGGTGTAGTGTTGTTCAGATCTTCGGGAGTATACACAGTATCCTCGATTACAGAGAATATTAATATAACCGTAGAGGATATTACTCCAAACGAGTATGTAGTTAAATTTGTATCTGACAATGATGTTTTAAGTGAAAGATATGATTTTCATTACGGCGACATCCCGGCTCCTCCAATTAACCCCGAAAAAGCGCCTACTGAAACAAAAACCTTTTCATTTATCGGATGGGATAAAGAACTCCTCCCGATAAGTTCAGATGTTACATTTTATGCTTTATATCAGGAGAGTACTAGATACTATTCAGTAGTTTTTTTGAATGAAGGGGAGACGATCTCTGAAAAAAACGATTATGAATATGGACAGGAGCTGATTGTTCCGAGTGACCCGGAAAAACAAGCAGAGGAAATTTACTACTATACTTTTTCAGGCTGGGACAGTGAATTAACCAATGTTTATGAAAATAAACAATATATAGCTATTTTTTCGGCATTTTTTGTAGAATACACAGTACGCTTTTTAAGTGAGGGTATAGTTATTGAAGAGAATAATAGTGCCCATTATGGGGACACTATCCTTCCCCCTGAAAACCCTACAAAAGCGGAAGACAGTACTTATACATATGAGTTTTCTGGATGGGATAAGATATTGTCTACAGTTGAGTCAAATATTGACTTTAATGC
>SABI01000642.1 GCA_009929055.1 Spirochaetia bacterium
GCCTTGCTCTAGCATTGGCTTCATAAACCTAAAGAAGAATGTTAAAAGCAATATTCTTATATGGCTTCCATCAACGTCAGCATCGGTCATGCAGATAATTCTATCGTACCTACGTTTACTAAGATCAAATTCCTCTCCCCAGCCACATCCAAATGCAGTAAACATTGATCTTATCTCTTCGTTATCTAGTACTCTATGAATTCTAGCCTTTTCAACGTTAAGGATTTTTCCTCTAAGGGGCAGGATTGCTTGGTATTGTCTATCTCTTCCTTGTTTTGCTGTTCCACCTGCCGAATCACCCTCTACTAAATAGATTTCGCAATGAAGTGGATCGGTGTCGATACAATCAGCTAGTTTTCCAGGAAGCGCCGTTGACTCCATAGCAGTCTTTCTAAAGCTTTCTCTTGCCTTTCTAGCGGCCTCTCTAGCGCGCTGAGCATTAATACTCTTATTAATTAATTCTTTGGCATCTTTGGGATTTTCTTCTAAGAACATCGACAAATATTTAGTAACTACTTCATTTACAAATTTGCGCATTGAAGCATTACCTAGTTTGGTCTTAGTTTGTCCTTCAAATTGAGGATTCGTAAGCTTAACGTTAACTACCGCTACAAGACCTTCTCTTACGTCATCTCCAGTTAATTTCTCATCATCTTTTAAAATTTTATTTTCGGTTGCATAATCAGTTACTACCTTTGTTAATGCAAACTTAAAGCCGTCTAAGTGCTGTCCGCCTTCTTCAGTCTTAATGTTATTTGCAAAGGTATATATTACCTCATCATATCCCGTGTTATATTGGAGTGCAATTTCCACTATATCTTGACCATTTTGCTGGTTAAAATATAACACTTTAGGTAATACCGTTTCTTTTGCCTTATTTAACTGCTCTACAAAGTTTATGATTCCACCTTCAGCGTAGAATATTTCTTGCTTTTCCTTGCCCTCTCTTTCATCGGTAAAGGTAATCTTGAGACCTTTATTTAAGAAAGCTAATTCTCTAAGTCTAATCCTGGCATAATCATAATTAAATTCAATTGCATCAAAAATTGTGCAGTCGGGATAGAATGTAACGAAAGTTCCTGTATCCTTAATATCACAAACACCTATGACCTTTAGCTCGCCTTGAGGAATTCCCTTTTGAAATCTTTGAAAATGAATTTTTCCATGCTGCTTAACAATGACCTCAAGCCACTCACTAAGGGCGTTTACAACCGATAAGCCAACACCATGAAGGCCTCCTGATATCTTATATCC
>SABI01000643.1 GCA_009929055.1 Spirochaetia bacterium
GTCTTATACTTATCAGATAACCCTGAAGATAAAAGCCATTTTTCTGTAAGTCTTTTCTCATCAGGTCTTTTACCTGATATAATCGAAAGAAGTATTTTCTTACTCATAGTTCTCCATCCACTTAATATTCATGTAGCTATACCCTTGAGTCAATACTACTTGTTTACGTTCTTCAACCCAGTTTTTACTTTCTTTTTGTACAATCCAAGGTTCAATACCAAGTTCAAATAATAATTCACTTCTCAGTTGTCCATCAATAATGTTTTGAGTTATAGAGTCAACTATGATAGGTACTAGTTGTCCTTTTTCTCTAAGCGATTTTGTAAGAATATCTTTCTTATATTGAGTGTAGTTCATACTCTGATTAGTTTGTAGCATAATAGCCTCCTTATTAGTATTAGTAAATATTGTATCTCAAAAAAAAGAGGCTCCCGAAGGAGACCTCTTAGATTTTGCATTGATACATTCCATCAGGTTCTTCTGATAGTTCTGCCCATTTCTCAACAAGATTAGGAACTTTAGTACCTTCTTGAGTAAAGACCATTGCTCCTTTAGAACAAGTAGCATAGACATAATCTGCGCTTGTTGCAACTATTTTATCGAAGGATAAATTATCAGGTGAGCCTCTCCAAGATATTTCTACCTTCTCAACCTTATGTTCATATTCTTCTTTATCTAGTTCTGTAATTCTAGTTAGTGGAACTAAGTCTTTGACTTGTTCTCCTAGAATAAAAGGAATTGCATAGCCTTTATTTATAGCTGTAGAAACTGCATCTTCATAGTCTACAGAATGATCGCTAAGAAATGACTTAAATATTTCTGTACCCATGCAAAAAGCACGCCACCCTTCAAGATGTACAGGATCATACCAACCATCTCCTGAGTATCTATACTTAGGATGAGTTGTAATTTCCTTAACTGTATCTCTAAAGCTTTTCTCAATAATGAATAATTTGTTTTCTTCAGGATACAAATGAATACGCTCGAAGTGATAGCCATTCCATGCAATCTTAAGTTTAGGGTTCATACAGTCAAAGATGAATTCTCTTACTGTGTATCCTAGCTTCTGCATTGCAAGCATATACATATTACCTTGATAGCCCATTTCATAACTAACACGACTTGGTTTATTACTTAAAGTCTTATAGTCATACAAAGATACACTACCATCTTCATGGTGTACTACTAAGTCAATGAAGCCTTTAAAAGTATAATCTCCCATAGGAACTTCTAACTTAAGCTCAGTCTCTACC
>SABI01000644.1 GCA_009929055.1 Spirochaetia bacterium
TTCCTATTCTTTGTTCTATTCTCTGTGGATTCCAAGGCAAGTCATAATTAATTATCATTGAACAGAATTGGAGGTTAATCCCTTCAGCCGCAGCTTCTGTTGCAATCATTATTATTGCCTCTTCTCTAAAATAATCAACAAGTGCAGCTCTCATATCTGCCGATTTCGAGCCCGTAATCTTATCTGTATTCTTATTCTTGACTATCCAATCATTATAAACCTTCTTTGAAATATCGTCTGTGTTTGTCCCATTAAATAGAACTATTTGACCACTATACCCCGAAGTCTCAAGTAAATTCCTAATATATTTTTGTGTCCGAGTACTCTCTGTAAAGATTATTGCTTTTCTTGGAGCGCCTAATCTCTCCATCTCATCAAATCCTCGTTGAAGTGCAGTGAATAACTTCTCTCCTTTAGAGTTAATTATTATTGACTTAGCCAACTTTGCAAACTTCTTCAAAGAAATTATCTCTGACTTAATCTGCTCAATTTCGTATAATGAATAATTTTCTTTTTCATCATCATTTTCATCTTCAGAATTCTCTCCTTCCCACTCTTCCTGAAGCTCATCATACATTTCAAAGTTGTCTATTAGCTCTTCCGAAATGTCGTTATCGCCATTGTCCTTTACAATATTTTCAAGTTTAGTGCTTAATGCCTCCAATGTGCCTGAAATAGCGTATGTAGAAGATGCCAATAATCTTCGTAAAATTAGAGTCATTAACTTCCTTTGCCCTGATGGTAAGGCATATAGACTTTCCCTTTGCAAATATTCAGTTACAAGGTCATAAAGCTCCTGCTCTTCTGAAGTCGGATAAAATTCTTCTACAAGTGCAATCCTATTTGTGTATCTTATATATTCTAGCACTTGCCTTCTTAAAGTCCTTTTACATATTGGTTTTAGCCTCTCTTTTAATTCATAAAAGACATCCTCTTCAGCTGTTCCACCAACCCTGCTGTATTGAGATTTAAAACTCTTCAAGTCACCAAATGCATAGTCATCAATAACGCTAACCAAACCATATAATTCAAGCAATGAGTTTTGCAGAGGTGTAGCTGTAAGAAGAATTTTTGGAACAGACTCCAATGAGTTTTTAATAGAGCGAGCAATCTTATTATTTGACTTATAGACATTTCTTAACCTATGCGCTTCGTCTATTACAGACAAATCCCATGTAATCAATCTTATATATGGCTCTTTAGTTTTTGCAAATTGATAAGAACAAATAACTATGTCGTTCTGATTGAATG
>SABI01000645.1 GCA_009929055.1 Spirochaetia bacterium
AAATGATACAAGTGCTGTTGAGGCGTTTAGGTTGTTCACTGAAAGGATAAAAGGGAACGAATCTTCTGATGAGCTTAATAGATTAAGCAATGTTGCGCTTGCGGAAGTGATTGGGAATGAGAATCCTTTCATAAAAGAATTGAATCAAGAATGGGTTGAGGCTGAAGATGTTAATGGAAATATTTTTAGAGTACGAAAGAATGAATTTGGAGAGATAGAGACTGAACCTGTAGATTTCGATCTAAGCAATGAAGACGAAGAGGACAATGAACAGGAAGAGAGAGAATATGGGGATTGATATATCAAGCGCAATAGCTCTAGATGAGAACGGTTTCCCAAGATATAAAGCGGATGATAATGTTGAAATAAATACATTTATGCGCAAAGGCACTCTTTTATCAAAAAGGCTATCTGTAGGAGATGAGTTAACTAGGGCTTTCAATCAATCAAAAGCATTTAAAGAAGACTCTAAAGTTGATGTTCTAGGACAAATAGGCTCTGGGATCGCTTCTTCATTTCTAAATTTTACAGCTAAGACAGTCGCGAATCTAGGGGACCTTGTTGTTCAGATACATCAAAGAAAGACTCAAAGACAAGCTGATTATATTAAAAGAAAAAGAGAGAATCCTAAATATAATCCTAGAATAGATATTTCAAGGCTTTCTGATGATCTGTCTCTTGCCTATGCGGAGAGGGAGAAACCGATTGAAATAGAAACGGATAAAGGTAAAGAAGTCTTTAAGAAAAACAATGTTTTTGAGAAGGTTAATAACGGAGTAAATAAATATATTTCAGAAAACTTTGCTATGAAGCAAGGGCTTGCCAATGAGATGATATATCGAATGGCTTCAGGCGGTGCATCTATAGGGTTCTCATACGCAACAGGAGGCATATTAAGAGCCCTCAAAGCTGCGACAATCGTTCAAGCAGGTGCGCCTGCGGCGTGGATTGGGCTTGTTTCAGGCGGTGGAGCGGCTGAAGAGGCTAAAGCTAAAGGGTTTGATCTAGATAAACAGCTTGATGTATTTAAGAAAGTAGGATTATCTGAGACAGCTATTGAATTTGTTGGTATGAATGCAATTTTAAAGGGCATGCGAGGGTCTAGACCTATTGCAAGAATAGCCTTAGATACGTTTAATAATATGAGCCAAGAGTTCTTGCAGAGCTTGTCTGAAGGCGCAATAATGAAGTTTGAAGGAGTTCGTCAAGAAGATTGGGGGGCTATTCTTACTGACGCAACAAAAGATTTC
>SABI01000138.1 GCA_009929055.1 Spirochaetia bacterium
CCTAAGAATAAGAATCCTGAAAATAATCCTCCATAGAGTTCTTCACTCCCACCACTTGTATATTGATTAAAGGTTGTTCTCAGTATTGCCAGTCCCCCAACGATAGATATGATGGTGATAGCATATACAATTAATGATCTTTTTGATTCTATAAATTCTTTTTTTATTAGGTATAACAATCTCATAGAGAACCTCCTTGTGAAAGTGAAGAAAATAGCTCGGGTTGTGTAATAACTGCATTAAATAAGAATTCAATATCAATAGCTACATCTTCATCCTCTGCCTCTCTTTTGGTGAGGTAGATATATCCTAGAGCATTCTTTTCGCTGTACATGGCCCCAAGAGGAGGGGTCGCACTCCTTTTAATAGTGTAAGAGGAGTTGATTTCCATTAAGGTACTATTAAGAACAACTCGATTGTTATGGACAATTATTATTGGGTCAATTAATTGATCCATATCCCGAACTTGATGAGTACTTATAATAAACGTTCTATTATCGCTCATTGCTGAAGCAACAATTTTTCGAAACTGACTTTTAGAAGGAATGTCTAACCCGTTTGTTGGTTCATCGAAAATCACAAGGGGAGTGTTTGTCGCTAGTGCGAAAGAGAGGAGGAATTTTCTTTTCTGCCCAAAGGAGAGCTTATTGAGAGATGATTTCTCATTAAGTTGAAATTCATGGAGGTAACTCATCATCTCTTCTTTATTAAAAAGGGGGTAAAAAGGGGCATAAAGGGAAATAAATTCATCAATTCTTAAGCTAGGAAGGTATAACTCTTCACTCACATAAAATATGTTACTCAATAATGAAGCACTTCTTTTTGAGGGATCTTCTTTACCTATTTCAATACTTCCTTGTTTTGGAAATATTTGCCCTGTTAAAAGTTTTAACAAAGTAGTCTTTCCTGCTCCATTAAGACCTAATAGTCCATAAATATTCCCTTTTTCTATAGTGAGGTTAAGATTTTTGAAAAGGGGTTGTTTATCATATTGAAACATTAAATTTTTTATTTTTACCATGCCTTCCTCCTGTGTCGGTGTCTTACATAACTAATACACTAGGTTGGAGCTTTTGTCAAGAGTATTTTATTTTCTCATCTAATTCACATTGTATAAATATTTTTCTGTATTTTGGATGGTTCTCTTGATAAACTATATCAATCCTTTATTTATAAAATAAATAATGAGTACAATAAATTTGTTTGAAGAGGAGAAGTGGGTAACATGGAGAGAGTAGATATTAGTATTAACCAAAGTGTAAGAGGACCCTCTTATTTTGATGGGGGATTGTTGTCTTTAATAGGATGGAATATTCTTGGGTTCTTGATAATAATCCTCACAGCCGGAATTTGTTATCCATGGGCTCTATGCATGGTTTATGGGTGGGAAACCAATCATACAGTAATAGAAGGGCGCCGATTACAATTTAGTGGTTCTGCGATAGGACTCTTTGGTAATTGGATAAAATGGCTTTTATTAACTATTATTACTATTGGGATTTATGCTTTTTGGCTCAATATAGCCCTTAAGAAATGGAAAGTAAAAAATACCTCTTTCATAAACTAACGAGAGAGTTCTTCCACTTTCATGACTTAGACTAATGAGAGAGGTTAAGGTTTTTCATGTGGAAACGTACATTCTTATTCGCTCATACAATCTATATTTCGATGTATTTTATTTCGAGATTAGAAAACATTTACCGTATCTTTACCTAAAAATAATTCTCCCTACATAAAAAGTGTGTATACTTAGGTTGAAAGGAAAAGAAATGGCAAAGATATTTGTAGTAGAAGATAATCAAGGACTTAGTGAAGCAATTACATCATACCTCTCTGTAGAGGGGCATAATGTAGTGTTGTTTGAACGAATTAATGGGTTAGTCGAAGCCGCTGTTATGGCAGTACCGGACCTTATTGTATTAGATGTGATGCTTCCAGATGGTAATGGATTTTCTGCTGCTAGGGCGATTAAAGAAAAGGTCGATATCCCCATCATGTTTTTAACAGCTCGTTCAAGTGAATCGGATCGTATAACAGGTTTTGAGCTTGGTGCAGATGATTACGTTGTAAAACCTTTTTCAATGAGGGAATTAGTATTAAGAGTTCGCTCACTACTATCAAGAACTCATACTAAAAACATAGAGAAAGATGATGTTGTATATACCTATTCTCTTAAAGATGAAGAGGGAAGAATGCATACCCTTAGTCTTGATGAATCTTCACATACATGCACTCAAAATGGGACAGAGAAAAAACTTACTGCTACAGAGTGGAAAATTCTTGAATACCTTTCGAGTCATCATCATGTATTGATTTCAAGGGAACAAATATTAGGACAGTGTCTCGATTATTTAGCAGATGGGTCACAAAGAAGTATTAATACCCATATTAAGAATATAAGGGCGAAACTTGATCAACTTAACTGGATAGAAACTGTAAGAGGCTTTGGATATAGATTCATAGGAAATAAGGAAGAATGACGGTCGTAAAAAAAACTTTTATTGTATTTCTCCTCGCTTTCATCATACAAATTACAGTAGTCTCCTCTCTTGTTCTTATTGGTTTTAACATCTCAATATCCCAATGGAAGGAGATGAGAAATAGACAAGCATATGAAACTGTCATAAAAATGATGGAAGTAGATAATTCTTTTGATAGCGTTGAGTTCCCAGGCCCTCTCATCATTTTTAATTCCAAGATGGAAGTAATACACTCAAATCAACCAAGAATTGGACTCAAAGGACTCCGTGATCCAGTTGTTCCTGTCCACCTTGATGGAAAGATTGTTGGCTATTATTCAATGAGAGGGACTGATTTTGATGATGACTTAGCAAACAAAGCATTAATTATGACGATGAGCAGAATCTTACTCATCGCTTTAGGAGTTTCTCTTATTATTTCTCTTTTGGCAGCTCTCTATTTTTCAAAATCAATTAGTCATCCAGCAGATAAATTAGCAGCACAACTTAAGAAAATGACTATGGGTAATATGGATGAGGCCGTTTCCATTAGTGGGGACACGGAGTTAGTTCAAATTGGGCAAGCTATTGAAGAGCTAAGACTCCGTCTTATTCACGAGCAAGACCTACGTGCTCAGTGGGGACAAGATATTGCTCATGATTTAAGAACTCCTGTTGCCTCTATTAGAGCTCAATTAGAAGGGATGAGTGATAATGTCCTCTCTCCTTCGAAAGAGCGATTTGAAGCAATGTTGAATGAATTATTAAGAATTGGAACTCTTATCAACGATTTTGAAACACTCATGGTTCTCGAGTCTCCAGAAATTAACGTAAATTTAGATATAGTTTTCTTAGAGGATCTTTCTCAAACCTTTAGTGATCGGTTCTCCCATTTGTTGAGTGAAAAAAATATTCAATTTGTTTCAACCTTAGAAGTTTCAGAAATAGAGGGAGATACATCTCTAATCACCAGGGCTTTGAGTAATCTTATTCTGAATGCATGTCACTACGCAAATGAGGGAAGTACTATTACTCTCCATAGTTATATACATCCACAAGGGAAAGCCGTAAGTGTTCACAATAGAGGCCTTGTGATTAGTGACGAAGAGAAAGAGAGAATTTTTGATAGATTATATCGGGGGGAATTTGCCCGAAAGACCCCTGGTTCTGGCCTTGGCCTAACAATTGTTTATCAAATAGCTCAACTACATAAAGCTAAAATCTATGTAGAAAGTAGCCAGAAACAGGGAACAGAATTTACATTAATTTTTCCTTAATTGTCATTTAATCTTAACAAATACAAACTAGAAGAACCGGTGAGACTCATCATGTTCCCTTTTGGGGAATATGATAGACTTACATTACTCAAATTATTAAGCGATAACCTGCCACTATCATATGATAGGTCATTTAATAGGCTAAGTGTTTTGATATGCAATTGTGAATCCATCTCCACACTCCACCCTCTGTCATATAGGTTGTCATAGGTAAGGGCAAATACATGATTATTTGTAGTCCCTACAGTAGAGCGATATAGATAATCGGCGGTAGTACCATCAATTGAATAGATATGCATCCCTGAATCTGTAAGTACGTGCACCTTATTTCCTACGTGTTGTGCATGCACTAAAGTACCATAAGCACTTGAAACTACTGCCTTTCCGCCATATACAACTAATGGCCTCCCATCATATTTGTAGGAGAGAATATAGTGTCGAAATACGTTGTTAGATGGGCTAGAGACGACAAACTTTGTTCCATCATTCGATAGATGTAATACAGAGGCATCTTGTAACACAGGATTTGTAGGCCCTAAAGAAGCGTTTGGATAAAGAGCTAAAGTGGCTTCATCATACTTAAAACTTTGCATTTTGTTATTTGCTCTGTTTACGAAAAAGGCATACTTGTTAGCTTTATCTAACACCACGTTTGAGATTGCAGAAGTCCAGGAATCCCCTATGGTAGGGTCAAAAGACCCTAGTTTAGTTAATGAAGCGTCTTGAGAGCTATACTGATACACAACAACAATAGAGAGATTTTTTGCTGTAGTAATAACGATATCATCAACAGTATCAATTGCAATATTTGTCACCCCTTGGGTGGGGTAGGGATCGCTTGCCACACTTATCCCATTGCCTGTAGTTGTATAACTATTAAGAATGATGAGCTCATCATTTACCACATCACACACCTGTAACCCGTTTGAACTTGATATTATCATTTTTCCATCTCTTAAAAATTGACTATCGGTAATTTGATCGAGAAAATAGAGATTGTTATTTTTATCACGATCCGGGGAGCTTAGAGAGGAGACTATGATTGGGATATCTCCATTTTGAGTAACAGATGCTTTGAAATGTTTTGTAGTTGAGCCCATATTGCCAATGAGAGTTCCTTGTGCAATAGCATCGAGACGATGAGTTCCTGTATAGGTTGAAAACTGTGCAGTAGAGCCTGTGGAAAGATATTCTCCATCTAAATACCATGTTATTTGATAAGAATGAGGCCCCTCTGTTTCATCTTCGAAAGATGCTGTTATTTGGGTGTGAGGTAGTTCGATATCTGCAACTCCTGTGATAGACCCAAAAATCGACCTTCCAAAATTATTTTGAATAGTTAATCCAGTTGCTTCAGGTGTAGTCTTTTTAATGATTATATCAACATTCGCTATCGTTTCTTTGCTATCAAGAATTCTAATTACATCAACACCTCCAGTAAGTTTAGTACCATTTGAATAAATTGAATAGAACATCTCATACACTCCGGCATCAAGAAATGCTTCATACATAGCACTAGAACTCAGTTCAAATATCGTTACCTCTTCACTTACATCTACTAAAGGTCCTGTTTGTTTCTTAATTCCTAGAGTGAATTCTATGTCGTCAAAAACTTCTTCTCCCCATGAAAATGTAACATCAAGAGAGCCACTACCAATAAGGGTATCAATCATAACATCTACGGTATTATTTTTTGTAGAGAGTTGAAAAGTTTTCTCCCCTGTTGCTAATGCAGTCCCTTGTTGATTAATTGCAGTTACTAATAGGGTCCACGTTCCTATTACCAGCCCATTAATATCTACTTGTGCACTACTTGTAGTAATCGTTAAGGTTTGATCATTTGGGCCACTACCTTCCAAAATATATCCAAAGATATCTAACCCTTCTCCTATAGGGGAATACATACTCCTTGAATTATTCTGATTAGAAATAGCATCATTTAACCTTACTTTTAAATTTGCAGTAGTACCTTGCTCTGCGCATCCTACAAATAGTGCGCCACCTATTATCACCATGAGTAAAAATATTGACCTGTACTTTTTCATAAGCACCTCCAATAAATATATCGATTGTGTCTACTTATTGCTTCTTTCTCTTGAAACAAAATTTCGTTGGTGATATCACTATTACTATGAAATTAAAAAATATTTTAAATCCCTCAGTAATAAGTACCAACTTAAAGAGTGCTGACAAGGAAGGAGTGATTAAAGAACTCCTTGAGATTCTTATTTCAGCAAAATTAATTCCTTCGAATCAAAAAGAGCTCGTCTTTAACGATCTTATGGATCGAGAAAAGAAGATGTCTACCGGAATTCAACATGGCGTTGCTATTCCTCATGCTAAAACAAAGGTGGTTAAGAGCCTCGTTGCTTGTATTGGGGTAAAGGAAAGTGGAGTTGATTTTGCTTCTCTTGATGGAGAGCCTAGCACCATCTTTATTATGACCCTCTCTCCAATTGATAGAGTTGGACCACATGTCCAATTTTTAGCCGATGTGAGTATGGTGATAAAAGAAGAGAAAGCTAGAAAAGCTATCTTGATGGCAAGAACAGCACAGGATGTTCTTGAAGTCTTTGGGATATAGGGGGAAATATGGCACATGAAATGATGCTTTTAGCATTGCAAGTGGGACTTATTATCCTTTCTACAAAATTAGTAGGGTGGGTCTTTAGTCAAAAATTCAAACAACCAAAGGTTCTTGGGGAACTTGTTGCTGGAATGATTATTGGGCCATATGTTCTAGGGGCGATTCCACTAGGACATCTTGGTCCTTTATTCCCATTAATGGAAGGAACTATTCCTGTTTCTCCTGAACTTTATGGGATTGCGACCATTGGATCTATCTTTTTATTATTTAGCTCAGGCTTAGAA
>SABI01000646.1 GCA_009929055.1 Spirochaetia bacterium
AGGTAATATGCAACCGGGATGGGTGCCATCTCAAGGTGATTTATTTGCTACTGATTGGGTAATCGTATGATTTATTGGTTTTTAATTGGCTTAGTAGTAACTACCTACATTCTTTTTATCAGAGAAAAGAGTGAAGAAGCCAAAGCTAAAAACAAACGAATCAAAGAAGCATACGCGGATGATGCATTGTATTACTGTATCAAAACACCCGCTGCTGTCTTCTGGGTAGGAGTATTTAGTTTACTCTGGCCTATGATTGTTTATGTAGAATTCTTCTATAAGAAGAAAAAGGAACAATTATGAATCAGTATGATATTTGGGTAGCTGCCTTTAAATATTTTATGATTAAACATTTTCTAAAAATGGATTATCCAAATGAATTTTGGGAAACCACTTTAGAAGGTGAACTAACTACATGGAAAGAACAGGATGAATGGTTAACAACATCTCCAAAAGATGCTGCCGATAGTAATATTTCATACTGGGAAAAATAAAATTAAGCCCCATCCTTGGGGCTTTTCTTTTAGTACAAACTCACCAGAGGATGTACTGTGAATCCATTCAATGCTGTACCCATCCCAACGTTATAGCTTAGGCTACCAGTCACTAAGTTGGCTTCAGTAATATTAGGTAATCCAGATTCAACACTGTTACCAAACATCAGGAACAATGCTCTCAATGGATTCTCTCTAATCGTTCTCAGAATGATTTTCTGGATACGAATCTTATAGTTCAGGAACCAAGTTAAACCAATAGCATCCAGATAGAATCTGGTACGACTTGGTAACACATCATAGTTCACGAACTCATCCATCACTCTGTTAAGCGCACTGTCTTTATCCATTGGATTACTCTTACGGGTAGTCAAATGTTTATACAGTGAATACTTAGCAACAAAGTCACCATACTGAATTGAACGGTTCAGTAAGAAGTACACATTACTATCTCTTGAAAGGGTAACTTCCTTAGCAACACGTTTAACACTATCTGGAATACCAGAGGTGTATTCATCCATCTTGTTAAGTAATTTATCTTTCAATGAGTAGTTATCTTGCTGTCCTAAATCTTCTGCAATGGTAGGCAATAAACCTGCTTTGATTAAATCAGCAACAGGATTACGAGCCTGAGAATCTTTCAGTTCTGAAATCTTTCTCTGATATTCATCAGCCATCTTAGGATTATGGTTTACAGCCAGATAGTGAGAATACTCATTAATCAGTTTCTCATTTCTTCTGTACTCCTCAGCAG
>SABI01000139.1 GCA_009929055.1 Spirochaetia bacterium
GAGGAGTTTTATGGGAAGGTTTATAACTTTCATTGTTTGCCTAATGAAACCTATGTTAGCGAAGGTGTATTAGTACATAATTGCTATAAGGCCAACAATCCTAATGGTGAAAACTTATCCTATGAAAACTTCAGAAAGATATTTGATAAGTTGCCTAAGACAATTACCCAGATTGCCTTTGGTGCAGATTCCAAGTGTATCACAAATCCAGATATTTGGGACATGATGATATATGCTAGGGATAAGGGAGTAATTCCAAATATCACTGTAGCAGAAATATCTGATGATGTAGCAGACAAACTGGCTTCAGTATGTGGAGCAGTTGCTGTGAGTATGTATTCCAATAAGAACATTTGTTTTGATGGGGTGAAGAAACTTACAGATAGGGGAATGAGTCAGGTAAATATTCATGCCATGATTAGCCAAGAGACATTCCAGAACACCTTGGAAGGGTTGGAAGCGATTGCAACAGACCCAAGGTTGAGTAAACTCAATGCAATAGTATTCCTTAGTCTGAAGACAAAAGGTAGGGGAGAAGGATTCCACCCATTGACCCAAGAACAATTCAACCAATTGATTCAGGTATGCAAAGATAAGAAAATCAGATATGGTTTTGATTCTTGTAGTTCACTCAAGTACTTTCAGTCATTGACAGAAGAGGAGTATAAGAAGTATGCTGAGTATGTACAACCTTGTGAATCAACTCTGGAGAGTTCTTATATCAATGTAGAGGGTGAATTTTATCCTTGTAGTTTTACTGAGGGTACTGAAGGTTGGGAGACAGGGATATCAGTATTGGATTGTGAGGATTTTGAAAAGGATATCTGGAATCATCCTAGGGTTCAGGAGTTTAGGAACAAGTTGCTTGCAACAACATGCAACAATAAGTTCAATTGCAGGAATTGTCCTATCTATAGGATATGAGGAGAAAAGAATGTTTGATGAAAATGTGAATAGTTTATGTGCTTTGTATACTCATAGAGGTTTTAATAACATTGTGATAAGTCATTATCCTACAGAGGAAGAACCTTTCCTCACTATCAGTAATGCTAGGTTCTCATGTTGCCAATACTTTGGAAAACCTTTGACGAACACTTTAGATATTGATGTATCAGGAGTGGAAGGAAATTTGATTTCCGCAGAAAAAGTAAAGGTTCTTCGTGAAAAGTATGGATATGGAATTATGGACTGTAAGAAGGCATTACAAAAGGCGAATGGAGACATGAAGTTGGCATATAACATTTTAAGAGGGTTAAAATAAGGAGAAAGTATGAGTTTGGAATTTAGACCAACAGTTTATTTAGTTCTTAAAGATAAAAAAGAAGTGGCTATTATCAGCAATAAAGGAGATATTTCCATATTGAATTCTAGCCTTACTATTGAAGAACTAGAGGAATTGACTCAGAAGGCTAAAACCTTTCAGCAGGAAAGTCTAGACATTACTGTTTATGAAAGAGACTGGTGGGATGAAGCTAGAGCTTAAGGAGAAAGTGAATGAATATAGAATTTAGAAATGATGAGTCAGAATATGCTATTTTAGCATATTGTAAAGATTCTCTTGTTGACAGACCTATAGCAAGATTTGACTATGCAGGTAATATAATTCTTCTTGGTACTTACAGTTCTTTGTGCTATGAGGACATTCAAGCACTTTATCTAAAATCAAATGCTTTGAGAGCAGAGAGTCTGAGGATTGAAGATGATGAGGAGTATGGTTATCCTTATTATGGTTCAGCAGATATATCTGATGAAGATATTGAATTTTAGATTTTAGGAGGATTGTATGTACGAGAAGTTGAATGATGATAAGTATGTTACTCTTACAAAGAGGGAATATGACAAGCTGGAGGAAAGGGCTAAGGGGGTAATTGGCTCTTATGAGAATAGGATAAAACGTCTTGAAGAGATGGTTGAACACATGAAAGCAAGCAAGCCGTACATTAGCCACTCTACAGACTTTAGTTATTTTAAGGGGATTACCTCCATTACCTATGTGGAAAACACTTCAGATGGCAAGGTTATGGAAATACTTAAAAAGGATAAGGAAGATGCTTTAGAGTTTCAGAAGAATAAATTTGAATATGAAATTAAAAAAATGACAGTTTCTGAATTTCTTAAAAGAAGGAAAGAATATAATAGGCTTGATAAATTGATATATAAAAAAGTTTTGGGGAAATAGGTAAATTATAGGAGGATGGGATGGAAGAACCTGAGTTGGTTGTTGAAGGTAATCTTACTTGGTTGAAAAGGGATGGAGTTGATGTAGCAATAATATCTGACTGTGACTCTGTTAGTTTTTCACAGCAGGGTTCACCCTTTACCTTTGCAGAGATTAAAGCCATCTACTTTGCAATGAAGGAAATGTACGATTTGGAGGACTGATGACTGAGAGAATACTGGTACAATCAATCATTGAGAAGAAGACTTGCTACCATGTGAACTGTGATGGTGGAGCCTATGTGCCACACAAGATTGGAAAAATTGTAGTGGTTGAGGATACCACCAAGTTTTCAAATCTGGGAACTCCATGTCCTCTGTATCCAGATTGCATGGGTGTGAACCTTGACAATGAGGCAGAGGAAATAGTAAAGTTAGCAAAGAAGTGGATGAAGAAAAAGAAGAAGATGGAGAAGAATGCCCAATAAAGATGTACAGGAGGATTAGAGTATGGAAAAAGAAGAGATGATGGAAAAGCTAAGGATGATTTCCAAGAAGTTGGAGGGGGTAAGTGTTCATACTTATTTCAGTCAATTTCTCCCTAATCATTATGAGTTTATTCCTCCTTATAGGAGTAATAATAAAAAAGTAATTATTGAGAAGCTAGAAGAAAGAAACTTAGAATTAGTAAAGGAGCTTCGCTCCTCCTTTGGAAGGATAGGTAGACTGAATTCAGATATATGCTTTTTGAATAATCTTCTTTTTTCTGTATTAGGAGATATTAAGGAATTAATAGGGGAACCTGAAGAAAAAAGAGATGTCTATACTATTCAAACAGCAGAAGGAACAGAAATTAGGATTAGATTTCCTGAGCTTTTAGCCCCAGTTTTAGAGGGGTACCAGTTAGTCAAAAGTGATGAAGGTGCATACAGTTTTGAAAAGGTAGACAAATGACCTATGGAGGTAGGATGATGGAAGTAACAACATATCTTAATGGCTTGATAGATAGGTTTCTCAGAGAGGTTGACAATGATATCCAAACATTGGATACCATCACTCTGGACATCCAATGGAATATCTGTCACTTTACCTACATTTCATACAGGTGGATTAAAAGGGTTGCTTTCAGTGGCTGTGTTCTCATTCTCATTCTTGGGTTTTCATTCACCCTTACTGAATCCACCCCAACATTCCTATTTTTCCCTCTGATGATTCTTACTTCTCTTTTTGCCATCCTGTTTCTTATTTCCATGGAAAGGTACTCTAGAATCAATACTTTGAAGAGAGAGATTTTGGATGGTCTTGATGATATTTTCCATGAGGTGGTGGTAAGGTCAAAAGTGCATAGAGATTACTGCAAGTTTTGTTTGGATGAATTGTATCTAGTATCTGGAGGAAAGGCATGAAGATTAGAAGTGGGTTTATAAGCAATTCAAGTTCATCCTCTTTCATCATAAGGATTGACTCATTGATAGATGGGTACAAGTGGGACAGCAGGGAAGCAGTTGACAAGAAAGTGGAATTGTTCAAAAGCAACAATCTGATACCAGAGGATAGCCAGACCATCTATGACTTCACTGATGCAGAGAAAGCAATCCAAGAGTTGATTGAGTACAATGATACAGTGGATGACCCATGGTGGATTGAATCGTACAAAGGATATCTGCTCTTCCATACCAACCTTGACAACTTTGACATGAAGGAATACCTTGAAACCAAGTTTGGAAAACGAAAGATTCATTTTGCTCTGGAGATTTATCCACACCAAGGGTATAGGGAAGAGATTGGTATTGGTGGGTTGAAGGAAATCATAGACCATGTTTTTCATGAATGTGAAAGGTGGGAAATTGAATGAAGAAGAGATTGGGGTTTGTATCAAACAGCAGTAGCAGTTCATTTCTTGTAGCATTTGAAAAGCCATTGGGTGAGTATACCGACAGGGAGTTGAAACAAAGACTCTTTGGTACTACTGGTAAGACAGTAACAGGAAAGTACTATGGAAGTAAACTTGATACTGATGACTTGTTGAGAACTGTGAGATGCAATGCAGAAGAAGTGAAAGTGAATGAGGATGGAAGTTTCTCCAGAGTCCAGTTCAACTTTGAGGAGCCAGAAAAGGTAATGCTTCATGAATGGTTCAGCAAGGAGGTTTCTGAAATCCTAGAGTCTGAAGGAGTAAACTTTGATAATGATGCCTACTATACTAGGATGAATGAGATTGCTGATTATGTAGCATTAAAAAGAAACAGAGAATGGATTGCTTTGGTCAGGGATAAAGTTGGAGATGCCAGATTCTACCTGTTTGATTTCTGTGACCATACTGACATTGGTGCATTTTTGGAGCATGAGAACATCTTCAAGGACTTTCACCACTTGTATCAGAACAGGCACTAGGGGGTTATATGAAAGTAAGGAATGGGTTTGTATCCAACAGTTCAAGCAGTAGCTTTATCATAGGTATTGCTGAAATAGTGAATGAGGGTAGAGTAATGAAATACCTGAGAAACAGCAAGTTGTGGGAATTCAACAGGCTGGAGATTCTCAAGACCAATGAATTGGATTTTGTTACCAATGAGAATGGAACCACCACCTATATTGATAAACTATGTGAAATAGACAAGGGAGTATCTTGGGATGGCAAGGATATCCTTATGGCATGGGTTGAAGCACCCACCAATGATGAGGAATCCTGTCAGGGGAATGTAGAGGTTTCTCCAGACAAAACCCTGTTGATTGTAAGGATAGGCCACAATGAGGATGATGGTCCTTTCATTAGACAGGATGGTTTCTCTGGTCTGGATTATTCCATAGTCAATGAGGATTATTTTGAGAATGAGTTTCCAGACTCATACAAGGTATTGGAACTATTAAAAGGGAAGAAAGGAATGACTAATGTGGTGGCATTTCGTTATGGTGTATCACGTTGTGGGTAGGAGGAAGATATGAAAATCAGAAGTGGATTTGTAAGCAACTCAAGTAGTTCAAGTTTTATCATCATTACAAAGAACAAGGACAATGAGGTGAGACAACCTATAGCCAAGGGGGGTATTCTGAAAATCCCTAGGGACTCAATAGGGGAGACAGACTTTGGCAGGGGGGCTGGAACGTTCCATGACTTTGATTCAAAACTTCACTTTGCAATTCTTCAGGCTTTGTATACTGATGTACAAGACTATATAGATATGATACTATCAGTACTGAAGAAAAAGTTTGTTGGGGTAAAGGATATTGTGATTAATCTGGAACCAGACTTCTACATGGAATATGATGAGTCAAAGACGTATGGTGGGATTGACCATGACTCTGTGGGGAATCAATACTTGGAAATCTTTGATACTGAGGATACCCTCTATAATTTCCTGTTCATGACTGACAGCTATTTCCATGTAGGTGGGGATGATGAGGAAAGGCAGAAGGAAATATTGAGGGGTGTTGACCCTGACAAGTATAAAATCATTTCCATTTTTTCAGAATTTGAATAAATTTTTTATCATCATTACCATGAATTGGTATAATGATAGTAGGAGGACAATATGAGTGAAATAAAAGTTTCTGGAACAAGGTATCATGTAGCTGTCAATAACTACAGCTTTATTATCAGCACTATGAAAATGATTGTAGATTCAAGTGGTCTAATGGCTGATAGGTCAGAGTGGTTTGCTTCCAAGGAAGAAGCTATTTCTGATGCAGTCAATAAACTGTATGAGGACATTCAAAAAATGGAAAAGGAAAAACAAGAACTTGATGATGCAATCTGGAACAATGAAAAGCTGATTGAGGAATTGAAGAATAGTTGATTGAGTTGGGGGTACTAGGTTTCGATTGGTAATCTGCCTGAAGCAACGAAGATGCCTACACATGCGAACGCTTAGGATTATCAAGACAGGGGTTCAATTCCCCTTACCTCCAGTACCAGTGTATGCTGGGAAGAAATTTTGGGTATGTTGTGGTAGGGGGCTGACTTTGCTGTTGGCTAGTCAGCCCCATTTTCAACTAGGAGGAAGTAATGAACAGACAATATGAGGAAGAGAAAGTTTCCAGTGACAAGCCGGCATTGGTCTCAATTTATGATAAGGTTGTCAGTGTTCTTGATGTAGCACTGAAGATGAATTCCATTGCAGATGATAAGGCTGGTAGATATTTCCCCAGTATTCCTGTTAGCCCTTGTAGTGATGAAAAGAAGTCATCAAGTGGTATGGTGGAAGATATCCTGTTTACTCTGGAAAACATTGAGGATAGGATTCGTGATACCATTGCTTTCATTAACAAGGTATAAGATAGTATCAGATACTATCGGATATTGGATATGTTGATATATCTGCATATAGCCCAATGGTAGGGTGCTTGCTTTGGGAGCAAGAGGTTGAAGGTTCAAGCCCTTCTATGCAGATGTATGGCACCTTCCCGATTTTCATATGTAGGATTATCGTTTTCTCCACCTTGAT
>SABI01000647.1 GCA_009929055.1 Spirochaetia bacterium
ACAAAAAATAACCTTTATTTTTCTTTCTTGTAAATTACCTTCAGAATCTTGTAATAACACCTCCGAATCTTTCTTTAATGTGGCAAAGAATGCACTAAATCTTTTATCTCCTCTGGTAGAGACTTCGTAAGAATTAGAAGCAGTTCTTGCCCATCCTAAATAAGAACCTTTCCTTAGTTCTGCCCTAAAGTTATTTAGTTCCGAAGCAGTAGGATAAGTGTCCCAGTCCTTATTATTCTTGTCTTGCCATAGCTCAACAAGTCCCTTGACTGATTCTATAGTTTCACCCTGTAATTTAGCAGCCAATTCTTCTATTGTGGAATTAGTTGTGATACATCTTTTACTCATCTTGTTATAGATTTATAATTAAATTTATGTGCAAATATAAAGGTTGTTTTCTTAATATGCAAGTTATTAAGGGTTTTCTTTTTGAGAGGTAAACCAAACTCTTTAAAAATAAGAAAGGGGAGACTTAGCTCCCCTAACTGTTACTCAACTACATACTTAACACCATTGTAAACCAATTGAGATATTGTATTGATATTAACCAGTCTTTCACCAGTTTCTTTTGGACCTCTTACAACATCCATATCCATACATCTGTACTTACCATCCCTTGATACAAACTGCATCTTGTAGCCTCTTAGTACCCTATCTTCACCTTCAATAAAATCCTTAATAGGGTTATTCTGAATATGTTCCAGAGCTTCTTTATAAGCTGTAGCCATTGACTTTTTGGCTTTCTTAGCCTTATCAATTAAAGCTATAGCCTCTTGTCTTTGTGCTTCCCTCTCAGCTTCATACTGCTTCTTGATTTTAGCTTTATCCTGCTTTTGGAACACAACAGTAAATACCTCAGAAGATTTGATACCCTCAAATATTGTCCTTATACCCGGAGTACCATCTTTCTTATCTTCTTTAGTTACTTTTACTTCTTTATCATACTGGTCAGAGGTATTAAGCAGGTCTTGAACATAACCATAACCTAATGTTACTGACTTTCCACTCTCTGTATGTTTGAATTTGATTGTGTCTTTACCAATCTCTTCAACAATGTAATGTGACTCTTCTGAGAATACATCACCTAATGCTATCTCTTTAATATTGATTTTCATTGTTCTTGATTTTAATCTATTACTTCTTTTGAATAAGCAGTATATACTGCATTTAATTCTACATCATCCTTTACAGAATCCATAGTAGCCTTATACATAGCTTTTGTTCTTGTTCCTCCTCTACTTAATGC
>SABI01000648.1 GCA_009929055.1 Spirochaetia bacterium
CAATCATTAGGTTACGACGGGAAGCCATTTCAGCTTCCTCTTCTTCAATAAATTTTCCCCAGGATTTACTCATTATTTAATTAAGTCCTCAACAGATGCGTGATGTAACCACGGTTCGAATAACCCGATTACGATTTCCATGTCTTTCTTATTTAACACCATATGGGTACGACTCATTAAGTTGTCCATCATCGGGTCTGAGCTATCCAAAGCAATTAACCACTGTCCTCTGTCTTTCTTGAATATTAAGGCTGGTTTGGAGTTCATCTGTTCACCTTCACGGGAACACTGCTGCCACCACTTCTCTAGAGTGGATTCACCAACGTTAAATAAATTACTTGATATGTTATCATCTTTATAATGTTTTACTTCAAAACAGTACTTGCTGATTTTACCTGTTTGTGGTGGGAGGTAGATGTCACCTTTTAATCCATGACTTTGACCAAACGCACCAGAGCCAGGCACTCTCTCCCACTCTAGCTTTGTTCGCTCTCTAAGAATATCTCTTACTTGATACTCAGCTCTTTTTCCTTTTTCTCGACTATCAATAGCCATTAGTTTTCACCAAAGTTTAATACTGCGAAATCTCCGAAGTATTCTTTTGCTTTAATATCATAGGCTTTTGCCGCAATTTCTTCAGTTGGATAGCTACCAATATACTCAGTTTTTCTGCTGAAAGGATTGCCAATTCTAGCGGTATAGCTATTACCATTAAACTGGACTCCTCTAACTGTATTTGAGCTAGATCTATTAGCCATGTTCTGGGATCTTGTTGCTTCTCTAAGATTCTCTATCCTATTGTTAGTATTATCTCTATCAATATGATCTATCTCCTTAGGCCAATAACCATTAAACATAAAAAATATGATTCTATGTATATACTCTTGTTTTTGGAATAATGTTACTCTTAGGTATCCTGCCTTATTAGGAGTACCAGCAGGTACTCCTGCTTTCATTCTGCCTTTTGAATGTTTATTGATAAGAGTGCCATCTCTATACTCGTATCTATCCCATAGAAATTCTATAGTTATATCTTGCTTTTTCATTCTAAATAGGAAAATCCTTCTGCATCTTTTTTGACAGTAATCTTATGCGCCAGCGGATGGGAGTGCCCATGAGAAACAATGATAGAATTCAGACTATCTTCCTTATTTAATAATTCAACGAGAGTATCAAGTCCTTTCGTATCAATAAAGCTAATAACTTCGTCAAGGAACAGAAGATTAATATTAACTTTACTAATAGA
>SABI01000649.1 GCA_009929055.1 Spirochaetia bacterium
GCTATATGTATTAATAGGATTAATTGTTAAATTAATAAACCGAATAATAGATAGAACCCTAAAGATAAAAAACAAAAATATCAAAATAGAAAAGAAAAGAACAAATACCCTGGTATCTACCTTAAAAAAAGTTATCAGATATATAATGATTCTTATTGGAATTATTATGATATTGGAGTTATTTGGAATCAACACTACTTCAATAATTGCTACTGCAGGTATTGGTGGTCTAGCCATAGGTTTTGGAGCACAGTCCTTAGTCAAGGATGTTATTACAGGATTCTTTATATTAATAGAAGACCAATACTCAGTAGGAGATTATGTCCAAATAAGTGATATGGACGGCATCGTTGAAGAATTAGACCTTAGGGTAACAAAACTAAGGGCCTTTTCAGGGGAGATATACATAATTCCAAATGGTAACATCTCTGTTGTAACAAACTACAATAGAGGGACAATGAGAGCCTTAGCAATCATCTCCATATCCAATGAAGAGGATATAGATAGGGCTATTGAAGTCTTAGAAGAAGGATTAAAGGTGTTTGAGGACAATGAGCTTGTAGTAGATGGTCCACATGTATTAGGTGTATCGGATACTGGAGAGTACCATGTAGATATACGAATAGTAGCATATACAAAAAATATGGAACAATGGGGTGTAGAAAGGGAAATTAGGAAGGTTGCAACTAAAGCTCTACAAGATGCAAATATCAAGAGAGCACACCCTAAGAGACAATTAATTGGAGGAGATAATAAATGATATTACACTATGAAGTTGGAGATATAGTAACCTTAAAAAAGGGACATCCCTGTGGAGAGAACCAATGGGAGATACTTAGGACAGGAGTAGACATTAAGCTTAGATATGTGGGCTGCGATAGACAAATTTGGCTTACTAGGATAGAGTTTGAAAAAAGGGTAAGGAAAATACTAGTAGATGAAAAATGGATAGCTATTGTTCATCATAAGCCTGAAGGAGACAAAGAAGAATAGAATAAGTATAAAAAACTGAGGCCTTTTGATTGGCCTCAGTTTTGTTAATTCATATAGAGTAATTTATTTCTACTTACCAGGTTCTTGAACCTGTTTCCCTAAACTGAGCTACAGTTGTTGCATGAGCATTAGTTCCACCATCAACATCCATAATCTGACCAGTCACATATTCACTTTCATCAGATGCTAAATACAGAGCTAGATAACCAATATCTTCTGGAGCACCATATCTGTTCACAAGAATATTGC
>SABI01000650.1 GCA_009929055.1 Spirochaetia bacterium
GCCTATAAGGTAGTTACTCTCATTGAGAAAATTGGAACCCAGACTTATCAATATCCTGGAATCATTGATTTCGTTGATGAGGACATTACTTCTTACGAAAGATTAATTGTGAGAGGTGTTTCCTATGGAAAGTTCAACAAGCGGATCAGCACTTATGGTTTATCTGTCGGAGATGGTTACGACAAACAAGTAGACACTCCTGTAAATTTAATGCGCCATTATGTGGACGTAAACTGTATCACTACTTCCACTAAAAGAAAAGTAGAGAATTTAAGCACTAAGTTAATTGATTTGCTTGGTTGCCTATATGAGTTCCTTGCAAAAGAAGACAAGCCAACAGACGAAGAAGCTAGAGCGTATTTTTTGAAATGCGACGCTAAGTGGAAAGACATCTGTAAGCGCAATAAGTTGGCTCCAGAAGCATATAATGCATTCAAATACGAGGTAGCTAAGGTTTGGAATAAGAAAAAAGATGAGGAAGATGCCGTTCAAGTTGCTGAAGAAGTTCAAGAGGTGCAAGAATGATTGACGATGAAGTAACAGCCAGAAAAACGAAGTTATTCAAAGAGCTTATAGAACCAAACTTAAACATGGTTTACAAGCTTTGTCTCCAGTACTCAAGGTGTAGCGATTATGTACAAGACAACTACACCGAGGTGCTGGCTAACTTCTACAAGTATATAGAGTCTTATGATGAAAAACGCTCTGTTCTTACTTGGATTCACATTGTAACTAAGCGTTACGTGTTCAACGCGGACGCTAAAAGAGAAGAGAATTTGCCATATAGTTTGGATACGTCAATGCAAATACTTGACAATGGTCCTAATGAATGCAACTTCTTGACTCCAGATAACTATAGTCAATTTTACTCAGACGACATTTTAAATGCAATAGAAAGCCTTGGTGAAGTTTACAAAAGAACATTAATGCTTCAAATGGCTGGATACAAGCTAACTGAAATCGTTGAAATAACGCATAAAGAAGGTATTCTAAAGACTAAAAATATCGAAACTGTAAAAAGCAGGTTGTTTTTAGCTAGAAGTCAGCTAAAAAAGCTTTTAAATAGGGATGGAACTAGAAAAGTTAAACAGTAAAGCAAAGGAGGTTTTTCTAAGCGTGTTCTCAAAGACACTTGATAAAGATTTTAAGTTCAACGAGAGCACGCTTGATAACACAATATCAAAATTTATAGTTGCAATTACTCCTCTAGAGCATGGATTAGTAAGTGTTGGTGTAATTG